>NZ_JAKEVJ010000029.1:0-56931 GCF_022398425.1 Shewanella sp. Isolate7
GTCGACGAGGAAACTGCTGGGACAACAGCCCGATGGAGCGCTTCTTTAGAAGCTTAAAAACAGAATGGATACCGATGACCGGCTATCGGGATATCGGTGAGGCTAAGAGTGAAATTTCACGATATGTGACGGGGTATTACAGTCAGCTGAGACCACATCAATATAACGGTGGGCTGACACCCAATGAGTCAGAGCGAAGATACTGGCTTGAATACAAAACCGTGGCCAATTTTAGTTGACCACTACACATCTAAAGCTAACGTCTAGGCGGCGATCAGGTGCTGGCGTCGAGCAGGCGTTGATAGAGGGCATCTTTCAGCTCGGCTCTATCGTGCTTAAGCTGATGCATGGCGCTATCATCGATAGGCGCATCGTTAAGCTCTAAGGTTCGGATCTCTTTATCTAACGCACTGTACTTCTTGTTGTCTTGCGCGAATCCATTGTCGGATTCGGTGAGTTTGAGGATCAGGTCTTGATAATCTGGAAAATCGTTAATGAGCGAGTGGTTTTCACCTAGCATAAGGCCCCCTTTACTTGAGCAGATAAATGGATCAAATTTATGCCTTGTTCATAAATGTAGCACGCCATCATGGCACCGGTCAGCATCCACCTCACAAAATACTGCAAAGAGTTGATAATTTACGTTTTACCACCCGTTTGGTGAGCTTTACACCTCATGTTAACTAGGGCCTGTTGATCTTTTGAGAACAAATTTTGTTCTAATTGAGCACGTTCAAATCACGGCTCGAGGCTTGAAGTATAGTTATTCTATATAAAAGCCGAGTAACAAAGAGTTGAACGTGCTCAAGACGAACCCTGCGGGCAGCGTTTGTATCATTTTTCTACTGCGTTATCGCTCATTGATGTAGTGCACTACATGACAATCGCTCTGCCTTGTATAAAATCGATACAGAATGCTGCAAAAATGAACGCGAAAGATAAACAGGCCCTAGCGAAAATGCTCCATCATACGGTAGTAGAGCATCCCCAGCGCCATGCCCTGATTGCCCAGCCAATCCCCTACCGGCAGCCTGATCTGTTTCATCTGGGCAAAGAGGTCGAACTCCTCGAGTTGCCCCTGCACCGCATGGGCCATTATCTCCCCCATGATGTGGGAGGTTGCCACGCCATGACCCGAGTAACCCTGACAATAGAACACCTGCTTGGACACCTTGCCCAGCTGAGGGATCCGGTTAACCACTATGCCAGCCATGCCTGTCCAGTCGAACTCGATCTCGACCCCCTTGAGACGGGGAAAGGTGCGCTCTATGGCGGGGCGCAGCTCGGCGGCCACATCTTTAGAATCCCGTCCCGAGTAGTTGGTGCCGCCGCCAAACATCAGGCGATTGTCGGCGGTCATGCGGTAATAGTCGAGCACGAAACGGCTATCGTAAACGGCCAGGTCATGGGGGTTCAGCTGTTTAGCGACTTGTGGGTCGAGTCTTACCGTGGCGCAGTTACCTAGCGATGCGGGAAACAGCATGCCTTTTAACTTATTGCGCGCCAATCTATGGTAGGCATTACCCGCCAGCACGGCGCAGTTAGCGGTGATTCGCCCCTTATCTGTGATGACAGCGACTCGCTTATCGTCACGAATATCCAGCACCTTCGAGCCCTCGAAGATCAAGGCGCCGTTGGCCTCGGCCGCCCTCGCCTCACCGATACACAGATTCACCGAATGCAGGTGCATATTGCGCCGATTGAGTAATCCACCGTGATAGAGCGGCGTGTCGAGATAATCGGGAATATCGGCCTTACCCAGCAGGGTTAGCTCATCACCCATGCCCCGTCTTAGCCCCTCTTCGTAGGTGGCCTGCATCTCCCCCATATGGGCGGGCTTATAGGCTGTGTGCAGATGGCCAAATTTAAGGTCGCAATCTATCTCATATTTAGCGACCCGTTTCTTGATGATCTCATGGCCGCGCCAGCGCAGGTTCCAGACAAACTCCTCCGCCTCATGGCCGATGCGGTTGCGTAGCTGTTTTACCATGGCGTTATCGCCCGAGAGGCTGCCGGTCACCTGACCGCCATTGCGGCCAGTCGCCCCCCAACCCACCTTATTTGCCTCCACCACGGCCACCTTCACACCTCGCTCGGCGAGCTCGAGGGCTGTCGCCACCCCGGTAAAACCGGCGCCGATGATCACCACGTCGACATCCAGCTCGCCCTCGAGAGCAGGGTAATGAGTTTCTTGCTTGATAGTGGCATTGTAATAAGAGTGACAGCGAGCGAGTGACATCCGACTTTCCTTAATAATCGTTAGGTTGCGCCGCCATGATGCGGCCTTGTTTTATATTTTTTACAACACGTTTGATATTTGAGTATACCTGGGTGCAGATTCAGGTCAACTAGTTCACAAGCCGCGCAATCGAAACAAAAATGGATAAACCAGGAAGGACAAAAAGAAAACGAGAAACGGATACTAAAAGCCGGCGTTTATGGAATGGTTCTCAATGTATTGGCTATCTATGTAATCGCTATTGATGTAACAGCTATTGATGTAACTGCTATGTATGTAAATAGGAAAGCAGACAAGCGCCGCAATTCGCGGCGCCAGAAAGAGTTTTACGCGCCTGTAGACGGCTGTACAAAGGCTTGAGTGCTCTTAGCGTAAGCCCTTAGCATAAGCCCCTAGCGTATTCTTAAGAGCCCTTACGTATTCACTTTGCGTAGGCTTAAGGGCATTAAATGGGCGAGCTTTATTTTGCTATCCAGCTTCGACTGACGAGCAGTTGTCCCTTTTGATAAAGCGAGAGGGTGAACTGCTCACCCGCGGCGATCTGGCCCACCCCCTTAGGCGTGCCCGTCATCAGTATGTCACCATCATCGAGAGTCATGAAACTCGCGATCTCGACTAACATGGCCTCGGGGCGATTGAGCATCAATGCCACATCCCCCTGCTGACGCACCTCACCATCGACGACCAAATTAAACGACAGCGAATCCAGATCCCCGTCAAAAGGCACAAACTCACTAAAGAGAGCGGCGCCATCGAAGGACTTGGACCGCTCCCAGGGAAGCCCCTTAGCCTTGAGCCGACTCTGTAGCTGGCGCTTGGTGAGATCCAGCCCGACACCAACCGCCTCGAAGCGCCCCGCCTTTACCATGAAACAGAGCTCAGCCTCGTAGTGCAGCGGCTCCTGATGGCTACTGAGTAGCGTCTCTGAAATGGTCGAATTAGACTTAACAAACAGCACCATCTCTTCGGGCACCTCATTATTAAGCTCCTGAATATGCTCGGCATAGTTTCGTCCGACACAGACTATCTTACTCGGTATTACCTGTTGTTCTAGATATTTAACCGACCCCAATCTTCACTCCTTGTTTACGCTTTAAAGGGCTATTTACTTTAAAGGCTATTGTTTTATAAATTCACTATTTTACCAAACTGGATATCAGCGCCCTTAGCGCCGCGGGTTTGACCATCTTGGCCATGTAGTGATAACCGCGCTGCTGCACATCTTCCACCAGATCTTTACGGGTATTGGCGGTGATCAGGATCCCCGGCAGATGGGCGCCATACAGGGCGCGGATCCCATCCATGGCATCGACACCGTTCTGGCCATGATCCAGATGGTAGTCCGCCAGCACGATATCGGGCGCAACCCCTTTTAACCCAAGCTTGATGCGCGCATCGGCCAGGTCGCTGGCGCAGATCACCTCACACTGCCAGCGACTCAGCAGGCTCTCGAGCCCTGCAAGAATCGCCTCTTCGTTATCGATGCAGAGCACCTTTACTCCGGCCAGTGGCTGCATGACAGGGTTGGCCTTCTTAGGCAGCGCCACCTTGGCCTTTTCACCTAATGGCACGGTAATGGAAAACATGGAGCCCATGCCAAGCTTGGAGACCACTCTAATCTCATGATCCAGCACCCTTGCGATACGATCGGCGATGGCAAGCCCCAGCCCTAAGCCACTGACGCTCTTGCTTTCGGGATTCTCCAGACGCTTAAATTCTTTAAAAATTTCCCCTAACTCCTGCTCGTCGATGCCGCAGCCAGTGTCGATCACCTGGATCTCCAGAGCCCCGGCGTGATGACGGCAGCCCAGCAACACACGATTGCCCTTGGCATAACGATAGGCATTGGTCAGAAAATTCTGCAGTACCCGCCTGAGCAGGCTGAGATCTGAGCTGATGATGCTGGAGCTGGCCACCATGGAAAACTTGATGCCATAGTCCTTGGCCATGGCATCGAATTCCACCGCCAGGCCATCCAGTAGCTCGGCCACCGGAAAGTCCCGTCGGTTCACCTCGACCATGCCTGAATCCAGCTTAGAGATATCCAGGAGATCCGTTAATAGCTCGCCGGCGATCTTGAGTGAGCTGTTGACATGAGACAGCGTGGTACGCCCCTCCTGATCCAAATTTGGGTATTGCGCCAGTGACGCGGTAAACAGGCGGGCGGCATTTAGCGGCTGCATCAAGTCGTGACCGACGGCCGCCAGGAAACGGCTCTTAGAGGCATTGGCATTCTCCTCCTGGGCCTTGGCCTCCAGCAGTTGGCTGTTCAGCAGCGCCAGCTCATAGGTACGCTCCTTCACCCTAGCCTCCAGGGTTTCGTTGACCTCCTGCAGCGCCTTGGCCTGCTCGCGATACTGAGTAATGTCGGTAAAGGTCATCACAAAACCGCCGCTGGGCATGGGGTTCCCCTGTATCTTGATCACCTTGCCATCCTGGCGCTCACGCTCAGACACATGGGGCGTGCCATTACGCATATGCTGCACCCGCTTGGCCACCTGCTCCTCCACATCCCCTGGGCCACAATAGCCACGCTCGGCGTTGAAGCGCACCACATCGGCGATGGGCATGCCCGCCTGCAGAAAATCGTCAGGATAGTCATAGAGCTCTACATACTTGTAGTTCCAAGCCACCAGATTCAGCTCTTTATCCACCACGCTCATCCCTTCATAGGCGTGCTCGATCGCCCCCCTGAGCATGTCCTGGCTCAAGATGATCTTAGATGAGGCCTCATCCACCAGGCTAAACACCTCGTCGAGCGCCAAGTCGCGCCCCTGCAGCACAGAGTCCATCACCAGTGAGGCGCTTGAGCCCCCCAGCACCCCGGCAAGCATATGCTCGGTATGAGCGATCAGCTCGGGCGAGGCCACCTTGTGCCAGCTATCGCTGCGCACCGCCTCATCGGAGAAGCGGGAGAAACTCTCATAGGCTCTCGTGGGGCTCACGAAGCGACTGGCCAGGATCAAGAGATCCTGCTGCGAGATGGGCGAAGCCTTACGGTTACTGGTATTTTTCAGCTCGCCCGGCGTCACGAAGGCACTCGCCTGGATCCGCTCGGCGACCCCGGCGCGAAACCAGATAGAGCCCAGTACGTAACACGCCAGGTTGGCGACGAGCGCGGTGAGTATGTCGCGAATATTGGGGTTGATACTATCGAGTAGCGCCAGCTCCCCGCCAAATACCCCCTGGCTGTCGCTCATCCCCTGAAGCAATATGTAACACCAGAGACCGAAGCCGACAATAAGACCCAGATAGACCCCGCCGCGATTACCGTGCTTCCAGTACATGCCCCCCACCAAGGCAGGTGCAAGCTGGGCGAAGGCGCCGAAGGAGAGCATGCCAAGCGCGGAGAGCGAGTCGCTGTTCATGAAAGAGAGGTAACTGAAGTACCCAAGCCCCAGGATCAACACGATGGCGATGCGGCGGGCATTGAGCAGAAACTGCGAAAACTGACTGAAGTTCTTCTGGCGGATCTTGCCCGAGTGCAACATCAAAGGCACCAGCCACTCGTTACTCACCATGACGCTGATGGTGACCACGGCCACGATCACCATGCCGGTGGCCGCCGACAGTGTGCCTAACAGGGCGATCACCGCCAGCATGGGCTGCTCCAGCGCCAGCGGCAGATTAATCACATAGGTATCGGCGGCCACGCTATCCCCCAGCATCAGCTTGCCCGCCAGGGCCAGGGGCGCCACGAACATGCCAAAGAGCAGCAGATAAATCGGAAACAGGTACTTGGCCTTAACTAAGGTGCGCTCGTCCTTACATTCCACCATCATCACGTGGAACTGGCGCGGCATACAGAGAAATGCGGCCATGCCCACCAATAGCTGGGGCATCAGGTTCTCCAGCCGCAGCTCGGGATTATTGATCAACTGACGCTCACTGGCCTGGGCCCAGATATCGCCAAAACCGTCGAAGAAGCCAAAACTGATCACGCAGCCCACCAAGAGGAAGGCGGCCAGCTTCACCAGAGACTCGAAGGCGATCGCCAGCATCATGCCTGGGTTGTGCTCTGTGGCGTCGAGCTTACGGGTACCGAACAAGATGGCAAACATCGCCAGAATGGCGGTGACGATCAGGGAAACCCAGGCGCCGTCATATTGGGCGTCTTCGGGCTGAAACAGGTTGAGGCTAAACACCATGGCCTTAAGCTGCAAGGCGATATAGGGCATGATGCCAAACAGGGCGATCAGGGTGACGATGGCGGCGATGGTCTGCGACTTACCATAACGCGCGGCGATAAAGTCGGCGACCGAGGTGATGTTTTGCGCCTTGGAGACGATCACCATCTTACGCAGTAAACCGAAGCCAAAGGTAAAGATGAGTATGGGACCGACGAAGATGGGCAGGAAAGACCAGAGATCCTGCGCCGACTGACCGACGGTGCCGAGAAAGCTCCAGGAGGAGCAGTAAACCGCTAAACTTAAACCATAAATCCAGGTCTGAATCTTCTTGGTGATCCGCCCAAACCAGCGCTCTGCTCCCCAGGCCAACAGGAAGAGTAGCGACACGTACAACAGGGCGATCACGCCAACAACCAGAGTCAGATTCATAGCAATTCCAATTCTTTTAATTATTCTGCGCTAAATACTAGCTTAAATCTCGTGCAAATATAATCACAACAGACTAAAAATAAAGGATATTTTTTTACTAGACCAAGGTCTAATAGAGGTAAATAGCCTAAGCATTCCATACTTTATCTACGCACAATTAGAAATAAAAGGAAGTCAGATGAGCACCCAGTCTCTCTACAAAGTTCCAAGCGAAATCGCGGCGAATGCCCACATTAATGACGAAAAATATAAGAAGATGTATCAGGAATCTGTGGTTAATCCCGAAGGTTTCTGGAGAGAGCATGGCCAGCGCATCGATTGGATAAAGCCTTTTACTAAGGTGAAGAAAACCTCCTTCGACGATCACAACCTGTCGATCAACTGGTTCTACGACGGTACCCTGAACGCCTCGATTAACTGTCTCGATCGCCATCTCGAACAAAATGCCGATAAGCTGGCTATCATCTGGGAAGGTGACGACGCCGCCGAGCAACGCACCCTCACCTATGGTGAACTCCACAAAGAGGTGTGTAAGTTTGCCAACGCCCTGCGCAGCCAAGGGGTGCGTCGTGGTGATGTGGTCACGGTTTACATGCCAATGGTACCCGAGGCCGCCGTGGTCATGCTGGCCTGTGCCCGCATCGGCGCCATTCACTCAGTGGTCTTCGGTGGCTTCTCCCCTGACTCAATCGCCTCACGCGTGATCGACGGTAAGTCCAAGGTGGTGATCACCGCCGACGAGGGCGTACGCGGTGGCCGCACCATTCCGTTAAAAGCTAACATAGATGCCGCCCTGTCTCACCCAGACGTAAACTGTGTCGAGAAGGTGATTGTGCTTGAGCGTACCGGGAATCCCGTAAACTGGGTAGAGGGACGTGACATCAAATGGGATTCTCTGATGGAGACCGCCTCTGAACACTGCGTAGCCGAAGAGATGGGCGCCGAAGATCCCCTCTTCTTGCTTTATACCTCAGGTTCTACCGGTAATCCGAAGGGTGTGCTACACACCACTGGTGGCTACCTGGTCTATGCCTCGATGACTCACGAATATGTGTTTGATTATAAAGAGGGTGAGATCTACTGGTGTACTGCCGACGTGGGTTGGATCACGGGTCACTCCTACATGGTCTATGGCCCGCTTGCCAACGGCGCGACCATATTGATCCACGAAGGTATCCCTAACTACCCAAGCCCGGCTCGCCTGGGTGAGATGATCGACCGTCATAAGGTCAACATCCTCTACACCGCGCCGACGCTGATCCGCGCCCTGATGGCCGAAGGCAAGGAACAGTTTGATGGTTTCGATGGCAGCTCGCTGCGCATCATGGGCTCTGTGGGTGAACCCATTAACCCTGAGGCCTGGCGCTGGTATCACGAGGTGATTGGCCATGAGAACTGCCCAATTGTCGATACCTGGTGGCAAACCGAAACCGGTGGTATCCTGATCTCGCCACTGCCGGGCGCGACAGACACTAAGCCAGGCTCGGCAACTCGCCCCTTCTTTGGCGTGCAACCTGCGCTGGTAGACAACATGGGTAACATCATTGATGGCGCGACCGAGGGTAACCTGGTCATCCTCGACTCCTGGCCTGGACAGATGCGCACCGTATATGGCGACCATGACAGATTTGCCCTCACCTACTTTAAGACTTTCCGCGGCATGTATTTCACCGGTGACGGTGCCCGCCGCGATGAAGATGGCTACTACTGGATCACCGGCCGTGTCGATGACGTGATTAACGTCTCGGGCCATCGTCTGGGTACCGCCGAAGTCGAGAGCGCGCTGGTGGCTCACGAGCATGTCGCCGAGGCTGCCGTGGTTGGCTACCCTCACGACATCAAGGGCCAGGGCATTTATGCCTATGTCACCCTGACCAAGGGCACCCAGGAAAGCGAAGAACTGCGTCAGGAGCTGCGTCAATGGGTAAGAAAAGAGATTGGCGCCCTGGCGACGCCGGATCTGATCCAATGGGCCGGCGGCCTGCCTAAGACACGTTCGGGTAAGATCATGCGCCGCTTCCTGCGCAAGATCGCCGCCAACGAAGTGACCAACTTAGGCGATGCGTCAACACTCGCCGATCCAGCGGTGATCGATACCCTGATTGAGACACGTCTCAATCGCAGTGAATAACAGCTCGCTGCACTAGATTCTCTCTTCTAGCCCCTCATCGAGGGGCTTTTTTTATGGTCCCCCTAGGGCCTGTTTATCTTTCGCGTTCATTTTTGCAGCATTCTGTATCGCTTTTATACAAGGCAGAGCGATTGTAATGTGGTGTGCTACATCAATGAGCGATAACGCAGTAGAAAAATGATACAGACGCTGCCCGCAGGGTTCGTCTTGAGTACGTTCAACGCTTTGTTACTCGGCTTTTATATAGAATAACTATACTTCAAGCCTCATGCCGCGATTTGAACGTGCTCAATTAGAACAAAAATTGTTCTCAAAAGGTCAACAGGCCCTAGCGAGCCACGTTAGGCACTGATATCCTGATAGCCCCAATCACAGACCAGCATTCGCTTTGCAACTCAGAGATTACCAACGCCAGGCCGTAGACGCGGCTATCAGCCACTTTAAAGGCTGCGACGACTCCGCCGTCCTTGTGCTTCCGACCGGGGCGGGAAAGAGTATTGTTATCGCCGAACTAGCCCGCATCGCCAAGGGACGCACCCTAGTACTCACCCATGTGAAAGAACTTGTCGCCCAAAACGCCGAGAAGGTCGGACTACTCACTGAAGAGGCCAGTATTTTTTCGGCCGGCCTGAAACAGAAATCGACCCGCAACAAGACGGTAGTCGCCAGTATTCAGTCGGCGGTGCGTAATCCCAAGCAGTTTGATGAGCCCTATTCTCTGGTGATCATCGATGAATGCCACCGGGTCTCCAACGAGAAAGAGAGCCAATATCAGCAGCTACTGAGTCATCTGAGAACCAAGAACCCAAAGCTTAGGTTGTTAGGCCTGACGGCCACCCCCTATCGCCTGGGAAGCGGCTGGATCTACCGCTACCACTATCACGGCAAGATAGGCAATACCGAGCAGCCGGTATTCGAGCATTGTATCTTTGAGCTGCCAATGCGCCCCCTGATTAAACAGGGCTTCTTGACGCCCCCCAAGGTACTGGACGGCCTGTCGGCCCAGTATGATTTTAGCGAGCTCTCCCCCAGTGCTAATGGCGAATACAACGAGGCCGAAGTCGACTCCCTCTTACATCATGCCGGTCGTGCCACCAAGGCGATCGTGGAGCAGATAAAACAGCTCACCAACACCCGAGCCGGCACCATCATATTCGCCGCGACAGTGCGTCACGCCGAGGAGATCATGACGCTACTCGCCACAGATAAGGCAGGCCTTATCACGGCAAACACACCAAGCCAAGATCGCGATGCCATCATAGATGCCTTCAAGCAGCGCGAGCTCGATTATCTGGTCAACGTTGCCGTACTGACTACCGGATTCGACGCGCCCCATGTGGATCTTATTGCGATTCTAAGGCCCACGGCCTCGGTGAGCCTGTTTCAGCAGATGGTCGGTCGGGGCTTAAGGACCTGTGAGGGCAAGCCGGACTGTTTGGTGATCGATTACGCCGCCAACGGTTTCGACCTCTTCTTTCCCGAGGTGGGCCGTCCTAAACCCGACAGCAAGAGTGTGCCGGTACAGGTGCCCTGCCCGGTCTGTGGCTTTGCCAACGTCTTCTGGGGGCTAGTGGATAATGATGGCGACATCATAGAACACTTCGGGCGACGCTGTCAGGCCGTGATAGATGATGATAATGGCAAACACCAGTGCGACTTTCGTTTCCGCTCCAAGGCTTGCCCCAATTGCGGCGAAGAAAACGATATTGCCGCCAAGGTGTGCCAGCATTGTCAGTCGACACTGATCGACCCAGACAAGCGCCTTAAAGAGGTGCTGCAACAGAAACATCATCACCTGTTTCGGTGCCAAGAGATGTTTTTCGAGGCGGAAGGTACTCGGCTCAGGGTGCGTTACTTGGATATCGAGGGAAATGACTTCTCCAGCAGCTTTAACTTTGCCACTAAGGCGCAGATCCGTGCCTTCTATGGCGTGTTTGTCCATCAACACACGCGTACACCGGGTCAGAAACAGCCAAGCTTCGATACGCCCGAACAGGTAATTGCCGCACGGGATCATTTTCGTATGCCGGATCTTCTGCTCCTCAAGAAGGGCAAACGCGGCTGGGAATTAGTCGAGCGTTTCTTCGACTATCGAGGCCGATTCGACAGCCGGCATAAGTTTGTATGATCTGAAATATGCAAACCCCGTTAGCCTATGGTATAAAGTCACCAACATTTACTTCTGGAGCGAATATGTTTGTTGTAATCTTCGGCCGTCCAGGCTGCCCATACTGCGTTAGAGCCGTTCAACTATCAGAGCAACTGGTTGAGACTCGCGATGATTTCAAATTTAAGTATGTCGATATTCATGCAGAGGGCATCACCAAGGCCGATCTGGAAAAGACGGTAGGCAAGCCAGTTGAAACCGTGCCGCAGATCTTCATCGATCAAGAGCATATCGGTGGCTGCACCGAGTTTGAACAATATGTTCGCGACAACAATCTGCTGTAACGACAGCAAAGAAAAAGGAGGCTAGGCCTCCTTTTTTATCTTAACACCAGTGACTACAACACATACTTAACCGAGAAGATAACGCGATTTAACTCGCCCTTATCACCATTTTGTTTGGTGTTTTCCGCGTACATATACTCCACACCTACCGTTAAAGGTTTCACCGGAGAATAGAGCAAGTTAACGTAACCAGAATAGGACTCTTCATTCACCGCTCCGCCAGTCAAAGCCACATCGTTATCGGCCTTAAAGCCCGATAAGGTAAAGCTTGAGCGCCACTTATCGTTCCACCAATGACGGTAGGAGGCGAAACCGCCATATGAGCTGATGGTCTCTATGTCGCCATCGGCATCCAATACGCCCGCATTGGCATAGTTAAGCGCCATATAGCGCCCCAAGCCATCACCCGCGGTTGCCGAGAACTTAAGATCATCACTACCAACAGGAATCACTCCGGTAAAGTTCACGCCATAGCCCATGGTCTGAGAATCTATCCCACCCTTCTCAAGGTTGAGCTGGCGCGCAATACCGGCCAGGGTAAACTTTGCACCACCTTGGGTCTTAAAGTTATAACGTGCCACGAAATCAGGCACTACGCCACTACCGCTAGTGATACGCGCTCCACCTGTATTAGGCGTCACTGTGGTTTCTGGGTTTTCCAGAGCAAACTGGAAGCCGCCATTGGTGTATCTAACCTGCGTCTGACGCACAAAAGGCGTACCTTCTGCCGCCCCCACGAAATCGAGGTTTTCAGGCAGAGAGCCTGGATTCATGAAGGTACTCCAGGTCTGACCCACGGTCCAGTTATCGAAGCTGACAAACGCATGACGAATTCGGGGAGAGTAACTGTTAGATACCCTCTCGTTGCCGTCGCTGTGAGTCATGAAGTCCAGCTCGATAAAACTGGTTAGCTTATGGCCGTCGAGATCTGTCACCGTCTTAAAATTAAAGCGAGATTCTCTCGCTTGGAAATCGACAACTTGTTCGCCATTGCCCGGTGTACCATAGATGGTACCTGGAACATAAAACTGGCGAGAAAGATTACCTGAGTCTGGCGCGCCATTGCTGTAGTCACTAAACATGACATCGGCCTTCACATAACCACCAAACTTAAACTCTGTCTCGGCCATAGCAGCACTGGAACCTAGCGCCAGTAAGGTCGCCGCAGCCAGCAAAGACACTTTTGCGTTTTTCATCTGTCCTCTCCCTTTTTCATTATTATCGCAATGAATATGACGGAGTTAACAAACAAGTAACATTAGCAAAACGTCTATAAGACAAAGGTCGAACAGGCAGGGTTAATGTGCGATAAAAGCTAGGGAAGGTGCGAATAAGTCCCGTGCTTGCTCTGCGTGTGCTTAAAGTGGATAGATGCTAGGCACAGTTTGCAGCGAATGGCCCTAGTCCTTCGCAAGAACTGTAACGCAGCAAATACCGCTGTAAGCCTCGCCCTGCGGGGCTTTGATAGCAACACCATTTCGGCGTTATTCAACTTCAGCAGGCCTCGGCATGCCCTCAGTTGAATGCCTTGAACTGTCGCTGCTATCAAAGCCAGAGCTGTGNTGCTTGCTCTGCGTGTGCTTAAAGTGGATAGATGCTAGGCACAGTTTGCAGCGAATGGCCCTAGTCCTTCGCAAGAACTGTAACGCAGCAAATACCGCTGTAAGCCTCGCCCTGCGGGGCTTTGATAGCAACACCATTTCGGCGTTATTCAACTTCAGCAGGCCTCGGCATGCCCTCAGTTGAATGCCTTGAACTGTCGCTGCTATCAAAGCCAGAGCTGTGCGACGACTTGTTCGCACCTTCCCTAGATCTGACACATCTACTTGAAAGGGTGAGAGTTACCCGGTTTGATAAAGGTGTCGAGTCTTTATTAAACAAACCAAAAAGGTAACTCTCATGTTGCATACTAACAATCCGATCATCAAACACAAAGCTGGTTTACTTAATCTGGCCGAAGAACTCGGTAATGTCTCAAAAGCCTGCAAAGTCATGGGCGTATCGCGGAACACGTTTTATCGCTATCAAGAACTGGTAGAAGAAGGTGGTATTGATTCACTAATTAACCAGTCCAGACGAACTCCTAATCTCAAGAATCGCGTTGATGAACAAACTGAGCAAGCTGTTATCAAACATGCAGTGGACTTCCCTGCGCACGGCCAAGCGAGAACCAGCAACGAATTGCGTAAACAAGGCGTCTTTGTGTCAGGTAGTGGTGTTCGCTCTATCTGGCTTCGCCATGATCTGGAGAACTTCAAAAAACGCCTGTCAGCATTGGAAGACAAGGTGCAAAAGCAAGGCATTATCCTGAGCGAGGAGCAAGTCGTTGCGCTGGAAAAGAAAAAACAGGACGATGAAGCCTGCGGTGAAATTGAAACTCATCACCCTGGCTATCTGGGCTCCCAAGACACCTTTTATGTCGGCAATTTAAAAGGTGTTGGCCGTATCTACCAACAAACGTTCGTCGATACCTACAGCAAAGTTGCCTTTGCTAAGCTCTACACCACGAAAACGCCCATCACCTCAGCCGATGTACTCAATGATCACGTATTGCCGTTCTTCGAGGCTCAGGAGCTGCCTATGCTGCGGATTTTAACTGACCGAGGCACAGAATATTGCGGCAAGGTTGAGCAGCACGATNGCTCTACACCACGAAAACGCCCATCACCTCAGCCGATGTACTCAATGATCACGTATTGCCGTTCTTCGAGGCTCAGGAGCTGCCTATGCTGCGGATTTTAACTGACCGAGGCACAGAATATTGCGGCAAGGTTGAGCAGCACGATTACCAGCTTTATCTGGCAATCAACGATATCGACCACACCAAAACCAAAGCGAGGCATCCGCAAACCAATGGTATCTGTGAACGGTTCCACAAGACGATCCTGAACGAGTTTTATCAGGTCACGTTCCGCAAAAAGCTTTACGATTCATTGGAAATGTTGCAGAAAGATCTGGACGACTGGCTGGATTATTACAACAATGAACGATCTCATCAGAGCAAGATGTGCTGTGGTAAAACGCCAATGGAAACATTAACTGATGGGAAACAGATTTGGGCTGAAAAGAATTTAGCTCAAATCTAATCTGACGAAGACACCAGAAAACTGGATAACTGTCAGATCAGGTCTGAGCTAGTACAATTTAAAGCACATCCAACGACTTATTAGATCACTAATATTGGGTCACTGCGATTTGAGCTGTGGCTAGCTAACCGAAATCGACAACAAATAATAGGGAATTCAACAAGAGCAGGGATGATTGGAGAAGTGGTGGGTCGTGAAGGATTCGAACCTTCGACCAATTGGTTAAAAGCCAACTGCTCTACCGACTGAGCTAACGACCCATATTGTTGATACCGATGTAGCTTAACCTTGTATCAGAGGTTAAAAGCCAACTGCCCTTTCTCTAAAAATAGCGACTGAGCTAACGACCCATCTTAGGTGCCTGATTGTTTAACCACTGTCAGAAAAGTGGTGGGTCGTGAAGGATTCGAACCTTCGACCAATGTGGAGTTAAAAAGTAAAGCCAACTGCCTCTTTGCTTTAAAAGCATCGACTGAACTAACAACTTTCTAAATCCTTCTCTTGATTTAACCACCTAGAGAAGTGGTGGGTCGTGAAGGATTCGAACCTTCGACCAATTGGTTAAAAGCCAACTGCTCTACCGACTGAGCTAACGACCCATATTGTTGATACCGATGTAGCTTAACCTTGTATCAGAGGTTAAAAGCCAACTGCCCTTTCTCTAAAAATAGCGACTGAGCTAACGACCCATCTTAGATGCCTGAATGTTTAACCACTGCCAGAAAAGTGGTGGGTCGTGAAGGATTCGAACCTTCGACCAATTGGTTAAAAGCCAACTGCTCTACCGACTGAGCTAACGACCCATATTGTTGATACCGATGTAGCTTAACCTTGTATCAGAGGTTAAAAGCCAACTGCCCTTTCTCTAAAAATAGCGACTGAGCTAACGACCCATCTTGGATGCCTGATTGTTTAACCACTGTCAGAAAAGTGGTGGGTCGTGAAGGATTCGAACCTTCGACCAATTGGTTAAAAGCCAACTGCTCTACCGACTGAGCTAACGACCCGTATTGTTGATACCGATGAAGCTTAACCTTGTATCAGAGGTTAAAAGTCAACTGCCCTTTCTCTAAACTCTTTACAAGAGCATGCGACTGAGCTAACGACCCATCTTGGATGCCTGATTGTTTAACCACTGTCAGAAAAGTGGTGGGTCGTGAAGGATTCGAACCTTCGACCAATTGGTTAAAAGCCAACTGCTCTACCGACTGAGCTAACGACCCATTTTCAACTAAATCTCTTTGATTTAGCGCCCAAACGACTACGTCGCTTCGAGGGCGCCTATAATACCTTTTTCATCTTCTCATGCAAGTGCAAATTCCCCATTTTTTTTTGTTTGCATGAAAAACAGACTAAGAGTATGTTTTTTGGTTAAATAGAGATTAAAGCCCCACCATCTGCTGTTTGGCGATGCGGGCCGCGGCACTATTAGCGTATTCACTAACGACTTGCTGATAGTAACGTTTAGCGGTCGCATTATCGTTACGCTTCTGCGCAATCATGCCAAGCTTAACCAGGCTATCGCCACGCTTATTCGACTCTTTAAACTTATTGACCACAGTATTAAAGGCCTTAGCGGCATCGCCAAGCTCACCCTTGTTATAGAGTAGCTGACCTAACCAGTAGTTAGCATTGGCGGCATAGGTCGAGTTGGGATATTGCGCGATGAACTCACGAAACGCAGGGATCGCCTCATCGTACTGGCGTTCTTTGAGCACCAGATTCACGGCGCGCTCATAGCTAGCGGTTTCCCCTAGTGAAGAGGTTCCTGAGCTTGTCGCCGCACGAGTTGCCGCCACGGGCGTCGCCTTAGCCTTACTCAGATTAGCAATATCATCGTAGAGCTGACGCTGGCGCTGCAGCATCTGATTAATTTGATAGCTTTGCTGCTCAGTCAGGCCACGCAGGTCAAGTACCTCCTGCTGGAGGGTATCCAGACGCTGCTGCATCTCAAATTCGGCCGCCTGTTTGGCCTTTATGATACGCTCAAGACGCGCAACTCTATCTTCGGAGGAACCACCGGCAACATCCTCAACGGGCGCAGGTGCCGCTACAGCGACACCCACACTCATCAGAATTGCCGCGGTAACAACGGCAGTCTTCATAGTTAACCCTATCTAACGCTTAGTAAACCAATACCGCACGACGGTTCTTAGCAAAGCCATCATCGGTGCGAGAGAAATCTTGTGGCTTCTCTTCACCATAGCTCACTATGCTCATCTGGCTCGGCAGTACACCCATGCTTTGCAGGTACTTGGCAACGGCCTTGGCACGACGCTCACCCAGGGCGATGTTGTACTCTGGCGTACCACGCTCATCGGCATGACCTTCGATCATCACACGTACATTAGGATGCTCAAGCAGATATTCACCATGAGCATTAAGCACTTCTGAGAAGTCAGATGATACCGAGCTGCGGTCGAAATCGAAGTAGATGATATGTTCCTTGCGCAGTTCCTGGTACTTAATACGCTGCTGCTCTTCTGGTGTCAGGATAGGTGCTACACCACCCGTCTCAACGCCACCACCGGCATTCATCTCGCTGCTTTCGCTGCCGCTCATTGAGCTGGTCGCATCGGTTTGAGACTCAGAAGTAGAGCTACACGCGCTGATCGCCATAATCGGCAGGGCAACAACCATAGCTTTTAACAGCTTATTCAGATCCATTTTTTAATCCTTAATCTTGTTCTCAGTAGTAAATTTATAAGAAGGGTGACCAAGCAGGAGATTTCACCTCCCCTTGACCCACTGGCAATCTTGCCTTAAATCGTCCATCCATAGAGACAGCAGCCAACACCTGTTGACCCTGATAGGTGGTGCCATAAATCACCATAGTACCGTTAGGCGCTATGCTTGGCGACTCATCCAAACGTGTCGTGGTCAGCACCTGCATAAAACGTGTCTCGAGATCCATACGGGCAATATTGAACTTACCATTTGTACGATTCACAAACACCATGCTGCGACCATCGGGCGAGATAGAGCCACCCAGGTTCCACTCACCTTCGAAGGTCAGGCGCGTGACCTTACCTGAAGCTAAAGTCACCTGATAAATCTGCGGGCGACCACCACGTTCTGAGGTAAAGATCAGTGCCTTACCATCTGGAGTCCAAGAGGCCTCGGTGTCGATGGCGTAATGATTAGTCACACGCTTAATCGCCTTGGTGGCGATATCCACCACATAGACCTCAGGCTGACCATCTTTCGACAAAGTAATCGCTAACTTCCTGCCATCGGGCGAGAATGACGGCGCGCCGTTGATCCCTGGGAAGCTAGTGACCTTAGTGCGTTGCTGAGTATAGATATCCTGAACAAAAACCTCGGCCTTCTTATTTTCAAAACTTACATAGGCCAGGCGGCGACCGTCGGGTGACCAGGCTGGCGACATCAGCGGCTCAGGCGAGCGCAGCAGCATCTGCTCGTTATAGCCATCATAATCGGCAATCATCAACTTGTAAGGCGATTTCGCCTTGTGATCCACCACCACGTATGCGATACGCGTCAGGAAGGCACCGCGAATGCCGGTGAGTTTCTCATAGACGATATCACTGATCCTATGACCATACTGCCTAAACTGGGCGCCGCTGATCACCGTCTCACGACTATCGAGCAGGTAATCACTGGCCGACTGAGGACCACCAGACTGCATCTGGGCTTTGACCAGATCGATAAGCTCAAAATTTACCAGATACTGGTCGGGACCGTAGGGTTTAACCGTCCCCATCACCACGGCTTCGGCGGCCACATTCGACCAGGCCTTAAGATCCATCTGCGCCAATGCCCCTAGGTTGCGCTGTGGCAGCCCGAGTTCATCCATCGGCTTAAAGGTGCCGCTGCGGGTCAGATCCGACATCACCACGTCCGAGATCTGTTGCGGCATAGGCGTACTGCCCTGCCACACAAAAGGCACCACGGCGATTGGACGCGCCGCATCGACCCCTTCGGTGATCACTATATCCAATGCCGCCTTGGCCGGTATGGTTAAAAACGCCAGACCCAAGATGAGCCATCTTCCCAAATTTTTCATGGAACTCCTTTAATTAAACTCAGGTTGTACTGTGAGATTAATCTCTTTTAGCTTGTTATAAACATCGGCTTCTGGCGAGACAGGCAGGCGCCCGGCCTTGTTGATCGCAGCCTTAGTTGCACGGCACACCACAGGATCGCCAGACACTATCTCGTTACCAGTCACAAAGCCATCTTTGGCCAGACGAATAAAGACGCGACAGCTCTTGCCTCGCATCGACTCATCGACCACCAGATGCCGCTGAATCGTGGCGCGGATCATCGAGGTATAACGCTGCACCTCGCTCATCACCTGCTTGTTGCGGGTCTGCGACAGCGCAGCCTGCTCTGCGGCTAATGCCTCTTGCATCATACGCTCCTGCTCGCGGCGTGCGGCCTCTTCGGCCTTACGTTTCGCCTCGGCCTCTGCCTTGCGCTTACGCTCTTCCGCGGCCTTCTTCGCGGCGGCCTCTTCTGCCTTACGCTTGGCTTCGGCTTTTGCAGCGGCTTCTTCGGCGGCCTTGCGCTCAGCCTCTTTCTTCTTACGCTGCGCCTCGGCCTTAGCCGCCTTCTCTTTTTCCTGCTGTTCTTTAAGCTTGGCGGCCTTGGCAGCCTTAGCCGCATTTTGCGTCTCTAGCTCTTTCTGCTTGCGCTCCTGCTCGAGCTTCTTGATGCGCGCCTGCTCTCGTTCACGGGCCTGACGCGCCTCTCTCGCCTTACGGTCGAGCTCCTCTTGACGCGCCTTCTCCTTGCGCTCGGCGGCCAATTTCTCGGCTTTGAGTTTCTCGACCTGCTCGTTGACCCGCTTCTGAGCCACCACCACGGCCTGCACCGCCGGCGCACTGACCTGGGGCATCACCTTAGGCTTCTCACTAAAATCGACACCCATGGCCAAAACAACTATCACGCCAACATGAATGCTGGCTGAAATAATGAGTGGAACGGTAAAATCTGATTTCCCTGCCACCTGTTACTCCTCAGGCGAATCTGTCATCAGGCCTACCGAAGGTACACCTGCTTTTTGTAACGTCACCATCAACTGGATCACCCGCTCATAGGGAATGCTCCTATCGGCCTTGACCACCACGGGGCGCTCTGGCTCTAGCTGAATGATGGCGCTGACTCTAACGGCAATCTCCTCGAGATCCAACACCTCTTTACTGCTGGCACTGCCAATATCCAGGTAATAATCGCCATCGGCATCGATAGAAGCCACCACTGGCGGCTTACTGTCGGCGGGCAGGCTCTCGGCCTCCCCCTGTGGCAAGTCCACCTTCACGCCCTGCGTCACGATAGGCGCAGTCACCATGAAGATGATGAGCAGTACCAACATCACGTCGATATAAGGTACAACGTTGATCTCGGCAACCGGACGACGCCTCTTACGTTGATAACCCTGCTGCATTAACCGGCTTCCTTCTCGCTATAGGCCTGACGATGCAGGATGCTGGAGAACTCTTCCATAAAGTTGGCGTAAGACATCTCGATCTTCTCCACCTGAGTCGAGAAGCGGTTGTAGGCGATAACGGCAGGAATCGCCGCAAACAGACCCATGGCCGTGGCGATAAGTGCCTCGGCGATACCCGGGGCCACCATGGCAAGAGTCGCATTTTCAACGGCGCCCAACGCGATAAAGGAGTTCATGATCCCCCACACGGTACCAAACAGACCGATATAGGGGCTGGTCGAGCCAATCGTTGCCAGCAGTGGCAAATGGGTTTCAAGCTTCTCAAGCTCTCTGGAGAGAGAGACGCGCATGGCACGATAACAACCATCCATCACGGCGGCTGGCACCTTGCCGTTAAGGTTACTCAGGCGGGCATACTCTTTAAAGCCGGCGTAGAACATGGCCTCTAGACCAGTATTGCTCTCCTGTCTGGCAGAGAGTTCCTTGTAAAGCTTATTGAGGTCAACACCGGACCAAAATTTGTCTTCAAACTTGAGCGAACGCTGACGAGCCGAGGTCAGCAGGCGTCTACGCTGAATAATCACCGCCCAGGACACCACGGACAATGTCAGCAGCGTCAACATGACGAATTTAACTAATAGACTGGCCTGTAAAAACAGCCCGATAAAAGAGATATCAGCTTCCACCCTTTAACTCCTGAACAATATGATGGGGAATGGCTTTCGGCCGCATGCGCGATAACACCACACAGGCCACCTGAATGTGCCCTTCACAATAGAGGGTTCCGTCCTGGTCGAGCAGACGCTGTCGAAACACCATAGAGGCCTTCTTCATCTCTATGACCTCAGACTCGACGAAAAGGTCCTGCTCGAAGCGTGCGGTCACCTTAAAATCGATATCGGCATGCTTGACCACGAACGCAATATCGTCGGCCAGTAGCTGCGTCTGTCTCACCCCTATCTGTTTAAACCACTCGGTGCGGGCACGCTCGAAGAAATTAAGGTAGTTAGAGTGATACACCACTCCACCGGCATCGGTATCTTCGTAGTAAACGGATATAGGCCAACGAAACATAGCTACAAACAGCTCAACATTCAGATTAAATAGAGGCCTACTATACCGAGTGCCCAGGCAATTGTGAATGCTTGACGCCCCTGTAGCCGGGACTAACTGCATAAAATTTTGTTAATAAAAAAGGGAAGTTATTCACTTCCCTTTTTAGGTTTGTTTACTTAGCCGCCTATCTTGCTCGGCACTGCAAGACCGAAGCTATGCATTAAGAAACTGTAAATGTCGGCAAATTCATCTATCTTCATCGCAGTCGGCTTACCGGCGCCATGGCCGGCCTTAGACTCGATACGCATGATGATAGGTGCATCTCCCGTCTGTCTGTCTTGCAGCAGGGCACCGAACTTGAAGCTATGTAGCGGTACCACGCGATCGTCATGATCCGCCGTCATCACCATAGTCGCCGGGTAATCACGCTCTGCGATGTTGTGATAAGGCGAATAGGCCAATAGCGCAGGGAACTGCTCGGCATTATCGGCGCTACCGTATTCACTGGTCCAGGCCCAGCCGATGGTGAACTTATGGAAGCGCAGCATATCCAGTACGCCTACCGCAGGCAGAATGGCGGCGAAAAGGTCTGGACGCTGAGTCACGGCCGCGCCCATCAGCAGACCACCGTTACTGCGGCCATAGGCACCGAGCTTGCTGCGATTAGTGTACTTGTTGTCAATTAAATACTCGGCCGCGGCAAAATAGTCATCGAACACGTTCTGCTTCTTATCGAACATACCCGCCTGGTGCCAGCTCTCACCATATTCGGCGCCGCCACGTAGGTTAGGCACGGCATACACGCCGCCCATGTCCATCCAGGCGATATTGGCCGGGCTGAATCTTGGCGTCAGAGAGATAGAGAAACCGCCATAGGCATACAAGAGGGTTGGGTTTTCACCGTTAAGGGTCAATCCCTTCTTGTAAGAGATCATCATAGGTACGCGGGTGCCATCCTTGCTGGTGTAGAACACCTGCTCGGAAACATAGTTATCTGGATTAAAGGCGATCTTTGGCTTAGCGTACAGGCTCGACTGACCCGTCTTAAAGTCAAACTTATAGGTGGTCTGTGGCTGCACATAGCTATTGAAGGTGTAGTAGAAGTAATCCTTGCTGCGCTTACCAAATGGGCCGGCAATCTTGCCCTTGCCCGGTAGGTCAACATCCTGGCGTTTCACGCCGTCCATGCTGAAGATAGTCAGCTTACCCAGCACGTCATGCAGGTAACTCACCACCAGATGATCGTTGATGATGGCCACGCTGGCGATAGGGTCGCTCGACTCGGGGATAACCGTCTTCCAGTATTCCTTGGCTGGACGATTCACATCTACGGCCACGATTTTACCATTAGGGGCATCGAGATCTGTCTTAAAGTAGAAGACAGACTTGTCGTTACCCAGGAAGCTGTATTCCGCCTCCAGCTCGCTTATCAACTCGACCACAGGCGCGTTGGCATCTGTGAGCGACTTATAGAAGAAGCGGTTACGGCTATCTGTACCCTGAGAGATAGAGATCAACAGATAGTCGCCCTCTTCCGATACCTCGGCGCCAAAGCCCCAATCTTTATTCTGTGGGCGCTCGTAGATCAGCTTGTCTTGAGACTGGTCTGTGCCCAGCTGGTGATAATAGACCTTCTGGTTAAAGTTAACGTCGGCCAGCAGATTGCCGCCTTCGGGCGCATCATAACGAGCATAGTAGACACCTTTATTATCTTTGCTCCACTCGGCACGGGAGAACTTAATCCACTTAAGCTCATCACCTAGCTTGGCACCGCTTGCCACATCGACAAACTGCCACTGCTGCCAGTCTGAACCAGATTTAGACACGCCATAGGCGATGATCTTACCGTCGCCGCTGACAGAGACGCCGCTCAGGGCGACTGTGCCGTCGGTAGAGAAGCTATTTGGGTCTAAGGCCACCTTCTCTTCGCCGGCCTTATTCTTCACATAGAGTACAGATTGTGCCTGCAGACCATCGTTACGATAGTAGAAGGTGTTATCGCCACGCTCTGTAGGTGCCGTCACCTTCTCGAAGTTCCACAGCTCTGTGATGCGATCGACGATCGCCTGCTTATTTTCCAGCTGCGCCAGAAAGTCGTGTCCCGCCAGTTGCTGCTGCTTCACCCAGGCATGGGTCGCGTCACTCTCTTCCTCCAGATAACGGTAGGGGTCGGCAACCTCTACACCGTGAATCGTTTCAACCACGCCCTGGGGCTGAACTGCTGCCTGCGCCGCTGCCGTTTCACTGGCATGGTACTGACAACCCATGAGTGTTAAACCTAATCCGGCAAGCAAAAGGGTTTGCTTAGATAAAATCGTCTTAAGAGCCATCTGTAGCCATCCTGGATATCTCGTTATTATTAATGGTAAACCTGTGAGCTAGCGCCCAATAACCTCGTACTATACAAGTAAAAAAAAACCGTGCAATGGCTACAAATAAACGACTCACGCATTTGTCTCCAAGACTTGTTAATAAAAAAACAACATGGATGAATTATATAAATCGTGAAATTATGCAGCAATTATGCTTAATCAAGCGCAAATAGCCTGACAAGGTGAATTCGAGCCATTAGGCACCTCATCCAGACATTAGAAATACTAATCTCAGGCGGGAATTTTTCTAGTTTGTGGGACAAATGGTCTGACCCTATAATGCACCTCGTTTTCCGGAAGTATCTACCCAGCTGGTAGATGTGAAAACAAGAACTCCGAATTCCCGTGCCAGTCACGTGAATTCATCCCTGGTTCTTATGCTTGACTTCCTTCCTTCAATTTGTTGATTGCAATGATTTATTTGCGGCCCACTTAAGATTAAGTGGGCTTTTTTTTGCCTATCATTTACGTCTGCACTTTGATATCCCAGGCCTGATACAAAAAAACCGGCCAATCAGGCCGGTTTCGATAAATAAGATTAATTCAGTTAACCCTTAATTCAGTTAGCCCTGGAACTCAGGTATTAGGTGCACTATCCCGCAGAAGGTGACAACAAACCTATTCAGGCTGAACTAGTCAAGCGGCTTGCTGAGGCGGATCACCACGCGTCTGTTGCGCGCCCGCTCATCTATGGTTTCATTGGACGCCACATGGCGACGCTCACCATGACCTAAGGTATGGATACGCTCGTCGGGAATACCCGCAGACAGGAAGAGCTGCTTAACCGACTTGGCGCGTTTCTCTGACACCTTCTTATTCACCGAGCGGCCACCGAAGCTATCGGTATAGGCGTCGATCAAGACCAGTTCGACCTCAGGATCGTAAGAGAGATACTCCTGCACCTTAGCGATCTGCGCCTTGGAATAACGGGTCAACTCGGAACCACCAAATTCATAGGTCAACACTGTGAAGGCGATATCATCGAAACTATAGGGCAAGAGATTGGCCAGACACGATTTAAACTCGGCGTAACGACGACCAAAATTGGCGGCCGAAAGCCCAACGGCGACTTTGCTGGAGCGGTTGTACCAGTCGGCATAATAGAAAGTCGGCTGCATGCCGCGTTCGAGTTCGTTCAGCATGGACCAGGCCGCCTTCTTAGGCACCTCGCCGCTAAAATACTTCTGATAGGTGAGATCTATGATGGGACGGGACACCACACCTGGACGCCAGGCGGGCGCCATGCTCATCAACTTGGCATTGGTCACCTCGTCGGGCTTCACCCACATATCCAGGCTAAAGTTCAAATCATGATCTTTACCGGCGCGGCTGGTAAACACCGCCTTGCCGTAGGAAGGGATCTCATGTTCAAGACGACAGATAATGGGGGTGTTGTCGCTTAGGCGCCAGGAGGACTGTTCCAGCGAGGCCACATAGTGACGCAACTCGGCCTGCGCCGTCGTCGCCAGACTCAAGCCGATACCGAATGTCATCGCACGTAGCACCCTAACCCACATAGACAGTCACTCTTGTTAATTACGTTACTTATTCCTATCGGCCTAATTTAGCATTCCTTTAGCCCATATTATGACCAATCAAACATGACAAGCTCCCATCGGATACTTCATAATAGCCCCCCACTCTTCACTTTGGACATTTTAATGAGCGATATTTGCGACGCACACAAACTTAAGCATAGATTCCGTGGCTACTTTCCCGTCGTCATAGATGTTGAAACCGCGGGGTTTAATGCTCAGACCGATGCGTTGCTGGAGATCGCCGTCACTCTATTGAAGATGGACGACAATGGTAACTTAGTGCTGGATAAGACGCTGCATTACCATATCGAGCCATTCGAAGGCGCAAACCTCGAACCAGATGCCCTGGCGTTTAATGGCATAGACCCCAGCAACCCGCTGCGCGGCGCCGTGAGTGAGAAAGAAGCCTTCTTAGAGATCTTTAAAGAGGTCAAGAAGCATCAGAAGGCATCGGATTGTCATCGCAGTATCATAGTGGCCCACAACGCCGCCTTCGATCATGGCTTCGTTACTCAGGCGATCGAACGCAACGCCCTGAAACGTACGCCGTTTCACCCGTTTGCCACCTTCGACACCGCCGCCCTCTCGGGTCTGGCGCTTGGACACACGGTATTGGCGAAGGCCTGTGAGATAGCCGGCATCCCCTTCGACAACAAAGAGGCTCACTCGGCGCTTTATGACACCGAGCGCACCGCAGAGCTGTTTTGTCATATCGTCAACAAGTGGAAGGCATTAGGCGGCTGGCCGGTAACTACGCCAAGCGAAGAACCCAGTCCAGAACCTTAACACCCCAGCCCATCGCCTGAACAAGAAACAAGCGACAACGGCTAAGCGGCAACTCCTGAGCTATGACAGCCAAGCTATAACATCTGAGGTAAGACCCAAAGGTGTTAAACAGCCTATGCTAATCAGCTGCTAGGCTAAACAGATACTGGCCGCTCACCTAAGATAAGGTGAGCGGCCAAATAGACGGCTTTAAAGCCCGGTACGACTGTCGAGATTCAGGGCCTTGATCAAATCAAATACCTTATGGAGCTCCTTAAACACCTGCTCTATATCATCGCTAAAATCCAGCGGCTTTAGCAGATCCAGTTGCGGCTCGAAATAGTTATGTTTACAGGCGATCATAATCAGCAATCTTCCCGCTTTAAAGCTGGCTTCGAGCTCTCCACCGTAAAAGCGTGACAGGGAGAGAAAGCGCTCCATGGTCGCCGTGGTTAACATGTATCTCGCCTCGACCTGATCGTCGCTATACACCTCAAACTGACGCTCAAAGGTGGGATCTTCCAGCTTTACCCGTGACAGCTGCTGTTTAAACTGCATAAAACCGTTACCCATGAGGCCTTTATCTTGACGAACCTGGATATTGGCAGAAAACCGCTTTGGCAACTCAAACTCTATGACCAAACCATCAAACAGCGTCTTGTATTGAGGGCGATTGTCTTTAGTCCCCTTGTGCTCGAATAGCGTCAGCTCCCGCAGCAAGAAAGGCACTTTGAGGTACTGGCCTCTTACCGAGTCTTCAAAATATCCCTTGTCGAACTTAGGAAAGAGACCATAGTCCAGATAGGTATCCAAACTAGGTAAGCCAGGAGGATTTAACGCAAACCGCTTACCGAAATACCCCAGCAGCAGCGGATAGACCTCCTCGATAATCTGAGTGCGTAGTTGCCCTATCTCGTTTCCCGCCCAGATGTTTACCGTTGCCACCAAGGCGCCTGAGCCAAACGCGCCGGCAAAGCCGATAAAGAACACGCCATCTTCAAACTCGAGAATCGCTGCGCCGTAGAAAGTTAGCGCAAAAAAGGCCAGAAAGGCGAGTAGACCGATATAAGTGACGGGAGCACTGACTTTTCTACGCGACAGATACTTAGCGGCAGCCGCCTGGCGAACCGACTCATAACGTCGGCACTTAGGGGCTATCTTCTTCGCGTAATATTGACTAAAGGCCTGCTTGTCCTCGGCCGGAATCGCAAACTCCATTGGATTCATACATCTATCCTTGCTTATTTCCATTGGCGACAATTAGCGGCTATCTCGAAGCGCACGTCAAGAGATTATATACCGTTTGATTGAAAAACAATCGGTTATAGGAAGTTAGAGGAAGGTAGAGAAAAATACGCCTAATTGTTCAATCTTGAGGCAACCGATGGACCCGAAGTATATTTGGCCAGTAAGGCATCGATTGTTCCCTGGTCTCTGAGCTGACTAATTGCACCATTGATCTGCTCGAGCAAGGCTTGGTGTTCTCTTCGCAGGCGGATCACCAGCACGCCATCCGAATGCACCGCCGCCAGCGCGATAGGCACCTCCAGCTCCTTGGCCCAATATAGCGCGGTAAGATCCCCTGCAATGGCGGCCTGGATGCGTCCCTTCTGCAAGGCGATGATAAGCTCACGTTCAGACTTAAAATCGACACGGGTGAACTGGCTGTCGTCGTGATAGAGATAACCGCGCACAGTACCTATCTCCTGCCCGCGGATCTTACTAATATCCATCCAGTCGTTCTGTGCCGTCGCCAAGACCACTACATGCTCCTTAATCGCGAAGATGGGGTGTGACTGCACAAAATTTTCGCCCAGGTCGCCCCCCTCAAACCAGCTAGGACTCACAACATCGAAATCCAGTGCCCCGCTCGCCAACGCCTGATTAGTGCGCTTCGGTGGATAATGTTTCGCCTCTAATCGAATCGGGGTCAGCGCAAAGATATCTGGCACCAACTCGGCCAAGATCCCTGGGTCCTTGGCATTAGCATCGATAAAGTAGGGATACCAACTACTGGAACCATTCACATTATAATAAAGCACGGTTTCGGCGCGAACAGGCACCACGAAGAAAAAACAACAGAGAAACGCTATAGAGAGTCGCATTGAGTACCTTAGGGAAGGTGCGAACAAGTCGTCGCACCTTCCCTAATCCCTTATAACCAGTGAACCTCAGCTAGACTGATATAAAGACTAATCATAAAAACCTTTCCATAAAATCTAGCCATAAAAAAAGCCGCCCTAGGGCAGCTTTTTTGACTTTAACATGAATCGCTTATAGTGAATCAGCGTTATCAGTCAGGTAAGAAGCAACGCCTGCTGGGCTCGCGTCCATACCCTTGTCACCTTTTTCCCAGCCTGCTGGGCAAACGTCGCCGTGCTCTTCATGGAATTGAAGTGCATCGATCATACGAATCATCTCGTCAACGTTACGACCTAGTGGCAGATCGTTAACGACTTGGTGACGAACCTGACCTTCTTTGTCGATCAGGAAAGAACCACGGAAAGCCACACCGGCTTCTGGATGCTCAACATCGTAAGCTTTACAGATATCGTGCTTCACGTCAGCAACTAGGGTGTACTGAACCTGGCCGATACCGCCCTTGTCTACTGGGGTGTTACGCCATGCGTTGTGAGTGAACTGAGAATCGATAGAAACACCGATAACTTCAACGCCACGCTTCTTGAACTCTTCCATGCGGTGATCGAAGGCAATCAACTCAGATGGGCATACGAAAGTGAAATCAAGTGGGTAGAAGAATACTACAGCTGGCTTTCCTTTAATCGCTTCGCTCAGGGTAAAGCTATCAACGATTTCGCCATTACCAAGAACTGCTGCAGCTGTAAAATCAGGAGCCGGACGGCCTACTAATACGCTCATTTTTTATCTCCATCTATGGATTGAAAAAGCTTTTAATTATGAAATCAGAAGCATTATAGGCAGTCACCAGCGGGACACAAGTAATTTGGGATCATTGTCACTTTTTTTAATAAATATTCATCGAATTGCCCAAGTTATCACCTTCTTCCGTCCACTCGGTTAGGCTTATTTACACTTACGCAGTAAACTTGAATACAGTTCGGTTACATCTCTTGTCTATTTTTCAGATAAAACGCCTAGACGCTGGACAACACGGGCTATTGCTGGCAAAAATAGCTTCCCATTAAAGATTAAAAAATCAGATTGAATCAATATGAATGCAGTTGTTATTGCCGTTTGCTTGATGTTGGGCCTTAGCCTAGCACGCGTAAACGTCGTTATCGCACTCACTGTGAGTGCATTGGTCGCCGGACTCGTCGGCGGCATGAACCTAGACCAGACGGTTGAGGCCTTCAACACTGGCCTTGGCGGCGGCGCGCAGATCGCCCTGAGTTATGCCCTGCTGGGCGCCTTTGCCGTGGCTCTGTCGCACTCGGGCCTTACCACACTGATCTCTCGCAAGGTGATTGCGCAGCTAGGTCGAGAGGAAAACCCCGGCAACATTAACAAGGTCCGTTGGCTGCTCTTGCTGGCTATCCTGGCCATGGCGGTGTCGTCACAAAACATTCTGCCGATTCATATTGCTTTCATTCCGATTCTGATCCCGCCGCTCTTGCATGTGATGTCTAAGCTCAAACTAGACAGGCGTCTGGTGGCCTGTGTACTCACCTTCGGCCTAGTGACCACCTATATGATCCTGCCGGTGGGTTTTGGCGGCATCTTCCTCAACGACATCTTGCTCTCAAACCTCACCAGCAATAACTTAGATGCGGTGCGCGAGCAGATCCCACCGGCCATGTTGATCCCGGCCCTGGGTATGGTCGCCGGACTATTCATCGCCGTGTTTGTCAGCTATCGCAAGCCAAGAGAATATAAAGAGGAGTTGATCCTGGCCGCCGAGCCGGAAGAAACACTTAATCGCCGCAATATTGTCATCGCCCTGATCGCCATTGTTTCGACCCTGGTGGTGCAGCTCTATACCGGCTCGATGATCTTCGGCGCCCTCATCGGCTTCATCATCTTCAGCTTCTCCGGCGCCCTCAAGCATGTGGCCGATCAGGATATCTTCAACCAAGGGGTGCGTATGATGGCCAATATCGGCTTCATCATGATCTCCGCCGCCGGTTTCGCTGCCGTGGTCAAGGCCACCGGCGATGTAGCCACCTTGGTCGACTCCCTCAGCCATCTCATCGGTGACAACCGAGCCTTAGCCGCCTTTTTGATGTTGGTGGTTGGCCTACTCATCACCATGGGGATAGGCTCATCATTTTCGACCATCCCGATTATTGCCACCATCTATGTGCCGCTGGCCATCAACTTCGGCTTCTCGGTACCGGCGACTATCGCCCTGGTCGGCACGGCGGCGGCGCTGGGGGATGCGGGTTCACCGGCATCGGATTCGACCCTAGGCCCAACGGCCGGTCTCAACGCCGACGGTCAGCATGATCATATTCGTGACAGCGTGATCCCAACCTTTATCCACTACAATATCCCACTGTTGATCTCGGGTTGGATTGCGGCCATGGTGCTCTAACAAAGACATAGCGCTCTAATCGAGTCCAGACACAAGAGTCAGCCAACAAAAAAGGAGCCATAGGCTCCTTTTTTACGACTCACCATATTTAATATGGCTTGCTACTAGATACTAGATCTAACTTAACGTGTTACTTAGTACCGAAGATCTTATCGCCTGCATCACCCAGACCAGGCAGGATGTAACCGTTCTCGTTAAGGCACTTATCGATAGAGGCAGTAAAGAGCTCAATATCCGGATGGGCTTTTTCAAGTGCCGCGATGCCTTCCGGCGCCGCCACTAATACCAAGGCCTTAATAGAGGTGCAGCCACGCTCTTTCAGCAGGTCAATGGTTGAGATCATAGAGCCGCCGGTTGCCAGCATAGGGTCAACCACTAGAGCGATACGCTCATGCATATTGCTAGCAAGCTTCTCAAAATACGGCACAGGCTCCAGCGTCTCCTCATCGCGGTAGATACCTACCACAGAGATACGTGCGCTCGGTACATGCTCAAGCACACCGTCCATCATGCCTAGGCCGGCACGTAGGATAGGTACTACAGTTACCTTCTTACCCTTGATCTGCTCAACTTCAACTGGACCGTTCCATCCTTCGATAGTGACCTTCTCGGTTTCAAAGTCAGCGGTCGCTTCATAGGTCAACAGGCTACCCACTTCAGCCGCTAACTCACGGAAACGCTTAGTACTGATATCTCCTTCACGCATCAAGCCAATCTTATGACGTACTAGAGGATGCTTAACTTCGACCACTTTCATCGTTTTCTCCTGATCTATTCCAGTTTTTCCAGCAAATTGTACCGATTCTAGTAGATTTGTTCACAATCGAAAACATAAAGTTTTACAAACACGGTAAATCGTGACCTAAGTCCGTTTGAATATTCAAAATCATCCCTTTCGAGCGCCTACACAAGCTGATAGAATAGCGCCGCATAAAAATCCAATAACGATGTACCCGAGAGGATCCTCCGTGAGCACTCCTACCCAGCTAAGCTATAAAGATGCAGGTGTTGATATCGACGCAGGCAATGCCCTTGTAGACAATATCAAATCTGCCGTTAAACGTACCCACCGTCCCGAAGTTATGGGTAACCTAGGTGGTTTTGGCGCACTTTGCGAGCTGCCAACTAAGTACAAACATCCAGTTCTTGTGTCTGGCACCGATGGTGTTGGTACCAAGCTTAGACTGGCTATCGATTATCAGAAGCATGACAGCGTCGGCGTCGACCTGGTTGCCATGTGTGTCAACGATCTGATTGTTGCCGGTGCAGAGCCCCTGTTTTTCCTCGACTACTATGCTACTGGCAAGCTAGATGTCGCGACCGCGACCTCGGTCGTTAATGGCATCGCCGAAGGTTGTGCTCAATCAGGTTGCGCCCTGATCGGTGGCGAAACTGCCGAAATGCCTGGCATGTACGAAGGCGAAGACTATGACCTCGCCGGTTTCTGCGTGGGCGTAGTAGAGAAAGAAGATGTGCTCGACGGCTCAAAAGTGGTTGCCGGTGATGCACTGATCGCGCTGGGCTCAAGCGGCCCACACTCAAACGGCTACTCACTTATCCGTAAGGTACTGGAAGTCAGCAAGGCAGATCCTCAGCAAGACCTTGAAGGTAAGCCGCTGATCGACCACCTATTGGAACCGACCAAGATTTATGTCAAGCCGCTACTTAAGCTGCTTGAAAAGCATGACGTACACGCCATGGCCCACATCACGGGTGGCGGCTTCTGGGAAAACATCCCACGCGTCCTACCAGATGATGCCAAGGCCGTCGTAAAAGGCGACTCATGGCAGTGGCCTACCGTATTCAACTGGTTGATGGAAAACGGTAATATCGCCGAATTTGAGATGTACCGTACCTTCAACTGTGGTGTCGGCATGATCATCGCCCTGCCACAGGATCAAGTAGATGCTGCGCTGACCCTACTTAAGGCCGAAGGCGAAAACGCTTGGCTCATCGGTGACATTGCCAGCCGCAATGGCGACGAAGAGCAAGTGGAGATCTGCTAATGCCCAACTGCTGTCGCGTTCTCGTCCTAGTCTCTGGTAATGGCAGCAATCTGCAGGCCATCATCGACAGCTGTGACGATAATCTGGACGCCGAAGTCGTTGGAGTGATCAGCAATAAGCCAGATGCCTATGGTCTGGTGCGCGCCCATCACGGCGAGATCGACACCAGCTGCGTGATCCCCCATCAGGGTGAGGCTCGTGGCGACTATGATCTCCGCCTCAAGGCCGCCATCGACAAGTACCAGCCGGATCTCATCGTGCTGGCAGGCTTCATGCGTATCTTGAGCGATGATTTCGTTAAACAGTTCGAAGGGAAAATGATCAACATTCACCCTTCACTGCTGCCGAAATACACAGGTCTGCATACTCATCAGCGGGCAATCGACGCCGGTGACAGCGAACATGGCGCCAGCGTACACTTTGTGACGCCAGAGCTGGATGCCGGCCCTGTGATCCTGCAGGCGAAGGTACCCGTCTATCCCGAAGACGATGCCAGCACACTGGCACAAAGGGTACATGAGCAGGAACATGCCATCTATCCCCTAGTGGTGAAATGGTTCAGCCAGCAGCGCCTGCGCATGTCTGACGGCAAGGCTTATCTTGACGATCAACCGCTTGGTCCTATGGGCTACGCCGCTGACTAACCCGTTAAGGCATTAGCTTAAAACAGACAAAAAGAGACCCTAGGGTCTCTTTTTTATTGGCGAGCATCTATCTCCGTCACGGCAAAAAAAGGCCGTCGCTGACAGCAGTAAAACCCATAGCTAACAGCAGTTAAGCCCACCCAAGATGGCTAATCGCCGCCAAGCCCCTTTTTATTGCCCACCAGGCTAGGGAAGGTGCGAACAAGTCCCATGTGTGCTCTGCGTCGGCTTTACAGGCCTGGATGCAAGGCGTGGTTAGCGGTAAATGGCCCAAGTCCTTTGCAAGAAGCACAACACGGCAGTTAGGCCTGTGAAGCACGCCCTTCGGGGCTTTCACAGCAACCGGCTCTCGACGTTATCTGACATTGACAGGCCCCGGCATGCCTTCAGTCAGATGCCTTGAACGCCAATTGCTATGTAAGCCAGAGTACTACGAAGACCTATTCGCAACTTCCCTAAATAATTCACCAAATTCCATTGTTTTTAAAACTCAATTGGTTTTAGATGAAGGCAGTTGACTTTCTGCTAGCAAGATGAGACCTAAGATGAAAAATGTAATTTGTGATATTGATGGTGTACTGCTACATGACAATAAGTTGATCCCTGGCAGCGATAAATTTATCCATCGCATTCTCGAGCAGGGAAACCCACTGGTCATTCTGACCAACTACCCGGTTCAGACGGGTAAAGATCTCCAAAATCGCCTCGGCGCCGCCGGGATCCAGGTACCAGAAGAGTGTTTCTATACCTCGGCCATGGCAACGGCAGACTTTCTCAAGCATCAGACGGGTGACAAGGCCTTTGTCATTGGCGAAGGCGCTCTCACCCACGAGCTCTACAAGGCGGGCTTTACCATAACCGACATCAACCCTGATTTCGTCATCGTCGGTGAAACCCGCTCCTACAACTGGGACATGATCCACAAGGCTGCCCAGTTCGTCGCCGCCGGTGCCCGCTTTATCGCCACCAACCCAGACACCCACGGCCCGGCCCACAGCCCTGCCTGTGGGGCATTGTGCGCCCCCATCGAGCGCATCTGTGGTCGCAAACCCTTCTACGTGGGCAAGCCAAGTTCCTGGATCATTCGCAGTGCACTCAACCATATCGGTGGCCACTCGGAAAATACGGTGATCATCGGCGACAACATGCGCACCGACATCCTGGCGGGGTTTCAGGCGGGCCTGGAAACCATTCTGGTCACCAGCGGCGTCAGCCAGGTCAAAGATATCGAGAAAGAGCCCTTCAGACCCAACCATGTGTTTGACTGCGCAGGTGATATCGACGTCATCTAGGCCGATTTGCCAGAGAAATCACTAGCCAAGACGCGCGGCCCAGGCCGCGTGTTTTTTATCCCTAATCAACACAAGATTTATCCCTCCAAACCCTGATGCCATCTGCCTTTCACCAAACATAAAGCGTAACATTTAATCGTCCCACCTCCCTTGATAATAGGCGCCATCTTATTCATCATGTGGGCGCAATCAATAAATAGATAACAAAAACAAATAGGAAGTCCCATGCGTTTTGCCCTACCCACCTGTGCTCTGGTGCTCCTCAGCGCCTGTAGCCAGCATGCTCCCCAGCTCAGTAGCGAGGAGCAAGTTCCTGCATTTAACGAAGCCAGATTCAGGCTGGATATTCAGACCCTCTCCTCAGATAAATTTGAGGGCCGTGCCCCGACAACTCAAGGTGAGAAGCTGACCCTAGATTACCTTAGCAAGGCCTTTGCCGCCGCCGGGCTGGTAGGCGCCAACGATGGCAGCTTCCTGCAACCCGTACCTATGGTGAGCTACACCGCCAGCGAGTCGCAAAACATCACCCTGGGTGACCTACCGATGCACTACCGTCAGGATATCGTGCTGGGCAGTCGCCACGACAATAAGGGCGTCGAGATCAAAGATGCGCCTCTGGTCTTTGTCGGCTATGGCATCAAGGCGCCCGAATACGATTGGGACGACTACCAAGGACTGGACATGAAGGGCAAGATTGCCCTGATCCTGGTTAACGATCCCGGCTTCGCCCTGCCAGAATCGGGCAAGTTTAACGGCAAGGCGATGACCTATTACGGCCGCTGGAGCTATAAGTTTGAGGAAGCCAGCCGTCAGGGTGCCCTCGGCGCCATCATCATCCATGACACTAAGCCGGCTTCATACCCTTGGTCTGTCGTCGAAAACAGCTGGACCGGCGCGCAGCAAGATCTGGTACTGGATAAGGCCACACAGGACAGCCGCGTACAGGTTGAAGGCTGGATCACCAAAGAGAAGGCCAACGAACTGTTCGACAGCGCAGGCTTGTCCCTGGCGACCTTAAGCGATCGCGCCGCCAGCAGTCCGGTGAATGTCGCGCTGCAGAAAAGTGCCAGTATCGCCTTCGCCAACAAGGCGGAATATGCCGATAGCTACAACGTCGTCGCGACCCTGCCAGGCCTGGGCGCCAGTGATGAGCAGATCCTCTTTACTGCCCACTGGGACCACATCGGCCTGGACAGCAGCAAACAGGGCGATCAGATCTATAACGGCGCCCTGGACAACGCCTCTGGCACCGCCGGCATCCTAGAGATCGCCCGCCAGTTCGCCACCCAGGCCAAGCAAGGCAAGCCACTCAAGCGCTCGATCACCTTCGTCGCCACCACTGGCGAGGAGCAGGGATTACTGGGCTCACGTTATTACGCCGCTAATCCCATCTATCCGCTGGAGAAAACCGTGGCGGTCTTTAACCTGGACAGCACCAATATCTATGGTCGTACATCGGATTACACTATCGTGGGTAAAGGCAAGTCGCAGCTGGAAACCTATCTGGTCGAGGCGGCCAGCAGCCAGCAACGTACCGCGGTAAGCGAAACTCGCCCTGAGTCCGGCGGCTTCTTCCGTTCAGACCATTTCAGCTTCGCCAAGTACGGTGTGCCAGCCGTCTTTGCCGGTGGGGGCAATCATCCCATCGATGAGGTCACGGCCAAGTACAAAGCCGAGATGAAAGCGCAGATGAAAGGCTGTTACCACAATGTATGCGATGAGTATCGCGCCGACTGGGACCTCTCGGGTGCCCTGGAAGATCTCGGCGTCTACTATCAGGCCGCTCAGCGCCTGGGTAACAACGGCGACTGGCCCGGCTATTATGCCGGTACCGAATTTCACCAACTTCGCCCGGCCACCACAAAGACCGCAAGTGCCGAATAGGCAGGTTTGGCAAACCACATCACTAGAAAGGCTTCCATCGGAAGCCTTTTTGTTTATTTATCCACCATTAACACGGCTTTTTGCCATCTCGACTAAAATCCAGAGCGAGATTCAGATTGAACAATTCCAGCCACTAATAGAGGACTAAAAATATAGATATCATAATTAAAACCTCAAACAACAGAATAAAACTCAAAAACATCCCGGTAAAAATCAAATAAACAACACCAAAAACAACCTTTTTATGGCGTTTTGATAATTTTATCGCTTGGCAGATGCAGAAAATGCTGTCAAAGTGATTGGCAACTGAGATTTATAGCGTTTTCTGGAGCTTTCATTATGTGTTCAATATTTGCGATTCTCGACATCCAAACCGATGCCACGCCGCTACGCCAGGTTGCCCTGGAAATGTCTAAACTGCTGCGCCATCGCGGCCCAGACTGGTCTGGGATCTACGCCAGCGATAAGGCCATTCTGGCCCATGAGCGCCTGGCTATCGTCGATATCGAGCATGGTGCTCAGCCATTGTTGTCCGAAGATGAAAGCCTGATCCTGGCCGTCAACGGCGAGATCTACAACCACAAGGAACTCAAGGCCGAACTGGGTGACAAGTACAGCTACCAGACCAACTCAGACTGTGAGGTGATCCTCGCCCTCTATCAAGAGTACGGCACCGAATTTTTAGATAAGCTCAACGGTATCTTCGCCTTCGTACTCTACGATAAGCGCAGCGACACCTACCTGATTGGCCGGGATCACATGGGCATCATACCTCTCTACACTGGCCATGACGCCGAGGGCAACTTCTATGTCGCCTCAGAGATGAAAGCCTTGATGCCGGTTTGTAAGACGGTCGAGACCTTCAAGCCTGGTCACTATCTAACAAAGGGTGGTGAGACCCACTACTACCAGCGCGACTGGCAATCTTTCGAGGCGGTGCAGGACAACACTGCCAGCGTGGATGAACTGCGCGATGCCCTAGAAGCCGCGGTTAAGCGTCAGCTGATGTCAGATGTGCCCTACGGCGTGCTGCTCTCTGGTGGACTAGACAGCTCTGTGGTCTCAGCCATCACCCAGACCTACGCCAAGCGCCGTATCGAAGACGATGGTGCCAGCGATGCCTGGTGGCCGCAGCTGCACTCTTTCGCGGTAGGCTTGACCGGCGCACCGGACCTGGCGGCGGCGCAGAAGGTAGCCGATGCCATAGGCACCATACACCATGAGATCACCTTCAGCTTCCAGGAAGGGCTCGACGCGATAAAGGATGTGATCTATCACCTGGAGACTTACGATGTCACCACCATACGTGCGGCAACCCCCATGTATCTGATGGCGCGCAAGATCAAGGCGATGGGGATCAAGATGGTACTGTCTGGCGAAGGCGCCGACGAGCTGTTTGGCGGCTACCTCTATTTCCACAAGGCACCAAACGCCCAAGCCTTCCACGAAGAGTTGGTGCGTAAGTTAGACAAGCTACACCTGTTCGACTGTCTGCGCGCCAACAAGGCGATGGCGGCCTGGGGCCTTGAGGCACGCGTCCCCTTCCTGGATAAAGAGTTTATCGACACGGCGATGCGACTCAACCCTGAGGCCAAGATGTCGAAAGAGGGCCGTATCGAGAAGCATATCCTGCGTCAGGCATTCGAACACAAGCTGCCACAAGAGGTGGCCTGGCGTCAGAAGGAGCAGTTTAGCGATGGTGTCGGCTACTCCTGGATCGATGGCCTAAAAGACCATGCCGCGGCTCAGGTAGACGATCTGCAGCTGGCCAACGCCAAGTTCAGGTTCCCTTACAACACGCCGGAAACCAAGGAAGCCTACTTCTACCGCTGCTTCTTCGAGGAACACTTCCCGCTGCCATCGGCCGCCGAAACCGTACCGGGTGGTAAGTCGGTCGCCTGCTCAACCCCTGAGGCACTGGCCTGGGATGAGAGCCTGCAAGGGATCATCGACCCGTCGGGTCGTGCGGTGCAGTCGGTGCATGAGAGTGCTTACTAGGCTGCTTGCCAATAGAAAATGCGACAGAAAGTCCAATAAAAAAGAGACCTTAAGGTCTCTTTTTTATTGGCACGCTTTCGTTCACTCGTGTTATACCAATCACAGTAAATATGTGATCAGAAATAGCGCAGGAAAAACGCTTGAGAACAAAGCAGGATTTTTAGATAAGTAGTTATTCTACAATTAAAAAGACTAATACAGTTGTCGAGCGTTTTAACAAGCTAGAATGATCAATTGTTTATTACGATTGGTATTATTCATGCTGGTGAATCAATAGTGTTCCAGGTGCTGGGTGGCAAACTGCTCGACCGCCTGCATGAAGCGTCCCTCTTCATAGGCCTGAGTGATGATTTCCTGCATCTTATCCATAGGGATCCCCATTTGGTGCCTTTTGCTCACGCCAAAATAGACCTGGCGATGCTCCTCATGGCTATAGGGATGAACCCTAAGCTTGTCGTCGAAATCGCGAAAACGCGCCCTCAGGCTCGGTAATACCACCTCGGAGACGATCAGCAGCTCGAAGCGTCCCTTGAGTAGCATGTTGGTCGCCGAGATCACATCGTTGGTCTCCACCTTATTCAGACGATCATCCTTGTCGAAACGGTCAAAATATTCTGTCTCTCGTGATACGCCGATGGAGAGCGGCATCAGATCCTCATAGTCGTTCACACTCGCCAGTTCACGCTGACTGATGAAGACAAATCGGCCGTCATCGCGATAGGGCAGAAAATGGCTATAGGCCGCCCGCTCAGGCTTGGCATATATCCCGGCCACCACATCGGCGCTGCCCTGCTCTAGCATATGCAGGCAACGGGCAAAATTGGGGCTGGAGATAAAGGTCAAATGGCGCTGCAACAGATGCGCAAACAGCTCGAGCGCGGCGATATTCTCACCGATAGGCTCATGCTCACCCTCGAGAATTTGAAACGGCGGATAGTGATCGACGCAGACCCGCATCGTCTGCTCGTCTTCGGCGTAAACCGGCGGCGCGGCGAGTATGCCCGCGACCAACATCAAGGCCTTGGTAAGCTGCATTCAAGAATGACTCCTGGGACTCCATCTCCCATTGACCATACTACTCCTGATAAAGGCTAGGCTCTTCAGCCATTTAATCGTTTAATCATTTAGCCGTTTAAAATAGTGCTCACGTTCGATATCCAACACCTCCATGGTGATGCTGGATACAGAGGCGCACAACGAAGCGATCTGGCGATCGACACACTGCATCAAATGCTGCTTCTGTTCACCGGTGCGACCGGGCATGATTTTAAGCGTGATATGAATAAAATCGGCTCCTTCTGCCTCACCGACACGGTAATGCTCGGCACAATAGGCCCGAGACTTAATACTGGCAGGCTCAAACAGCTCACTCTCGATAGCACCACGATGCACCAAGGCCACCAGGGTGTCGATGGCTAATTGCTGCGCCACAGGCGCACTATATTCAAGGATACAATGAGGCATCTGTTACTCTGACCATACCGCAAACTCGTTACCGTTTGGGTCCTTAAAATGAAAACGACGCCCGCCAGGAAACGAGAAGATCTCCTGAGTGATCAAGGCGCCCGCATCGGCAACCGTGGTCAGACACACCTCTAGCGCCTTGGCATAGATGACGATTAACGGCGTGCCGGAGGCGATATCGAAACTTTTATCCGACAGGAAAAATCCACCAGCAATCCCCGCGTTGGTAAAACAGCTGTATTCGGGGCCATAATCTTCAAACTGCCAGCCGAACACCTTGCCAAAGAATGCCTTGGTCACGGCGATATCCTTCACGGGGATCTCGATATAGTTAATGGTCTGGTCTTGATTCATTGCATTTCCTTGCAGTGACTATCGTTGTTAGGTTTAGCCCATCAATGTGAGCCAAGTCTCGCTTTTTAAATCTACCCCCTATCTAAAAGTAAAGCGAGTGTTAAATCTAGAGGGGCAGCGCCATAGCTCAGATTATAGGCAATAAAAAAGGGAGCTAGGCTCCCTTTTTTATTCGTCTTCAACCTAGCCCAGCAAGGCCGCCAGCAGGCCAATGAGACCACCGAAGACACCGCCCCAAACCACCAGCCAGCCTAAGTGCTGTTTGATCATCTGCTGCACTATCTCTTTCACCAGCTGAGGGGTCAGTTCGGCAAGGCGCTGATCCACAATGCTCTTCACCTTGGCCCTAAGATCCGCCAGCACGTCGGGCTGCTCTATCTCATTCTTTAACAGTTCATAGAAATCATCGCTCTGGGTCAGCTCGACCAAGGAGGTCTTCATCTTGTTGATGAAAGGCTCTTTGAGTGGCGCAATCGCCTCCGTGCCGCCAAACATGGTCAGCATGCCGCCGAATGAGGACTGCTCTACCGTGGTCACCAGAGCGTCGAAGGCAGGCGACATATCCACCTTCTCGATGACAGGCTCCAGATTGATATGAGCCACGCTGCCCCCCTGCTGTGACAGGAACTTATCGATATTCTCGTTGGTAAAAAACTGCTCCATCATCAGATGGGCGATACCCGCCTTAAACTCCTCGAAGCGCGCCGGCACCACGCCGCTGCCATAGAGGCCTGGCACCTTCTCGAATAACATATGGATCGCCAGCCAGTTGGTGACCGCCCCCGACAGGGCAAACAGGCCGACGCTAAAGACGATAGCTTGCTGAAAAAGATAGCCGCAGACTACCAACAGGGCAGCCAGTAAATTAGTGATAAGACTCTTATTCACCGATTTATCTCCAAGGATAAGACAAAAAAACGGCGCTATCTTACCACAAGCAAAATCCCTGAAGACAGCCTATTAGTATTGGTTAGCCGCCTGCTCGGCAAACACTGCGCTCGTGTCACACTCATCGATGTAGATGAAGCCGCCGCTGAGGTGTTCGCGGCGCACCGCCATCACGTTGGTCTCATCGGCCAGCTCCTTGGCTTTCTCAACCAGACGGGTGGCGATACCTTGATGGCGAAAGGCCTCCTCGACATAGAGGTCGTCAAAATACCAAACGGGCTTGAGCAGGCGCGAAGAAAAGGAGGGGTAGAGCTGAATAAAACCGACGATCTCAAGGGCTACCTGAGCAATGAAGATCACCGAATCATTCTCATGCAGACGAGCCTGCAGGAACTCGCCACTGTCGGCCAAGGCAGTCGCTTGCCCCAGGCTCTGACGATAACGGTCAAACAGAGGTGTCAGCAGGTTCAAATCATCTTCAATTGCAATTCGTATCAGCATATTCCGTCCTTGAAATCTGTATTCGCCTAGGATGAGGGGCGACAAATACAGTTACATCCTTATGATTTAGTTGATGTTATCATATCAGGATTAAAATAACAGTCCATTGTTACTCCGACCTAAGTCTAGCCTCTGGGACGTTTGCGCAGATCTTTGTACTCGAACGACAGGCTGTGGATACGTTCGATGGGAAATCCATTGAGAAAGGCAATCTCCCGGCTCTCGTTGACCAGGCCCGGCTCGCCGCAAAGAAACAAGTGTTGCTGACGGTCGAATTGGTGACACTTGAGCGCCTCGCTAAAGGGATTGGCATGGATCACCCGCCGCCCCTTGCTCTCACTCTGCCCCGTGATGCAGGCCTGATAGTGAAACTGACGATGTTCCAGCATCATCTTAAGCAGCTTAGGATGCAGATAGAGATCGTTATCATCTCGGGCGCCTACATAGAGGAAGATCTCCCCCTGATGACCCTGAGCCAGCGCCTGCATCAGCATGGCATGGGCCACACCAAGACCACTACCGAAGGCGACGATGATCAGCTTGGCATCGCGATAGGCGCTGCGGTAATAGCGACTCCCCAGCGGTCCCTGCACCAGCAATTTCTCTCCTATACCGGCATGATGATACAGCCAATCGCTGAACTGCCCATTATATTTGCGCCTCACGTGCAGCTCGAGAAAAGGCTCATCCGGCAGACTGGTAGGCGAATAGCTGCGGGTCAGACCGTCGAAACGCCGTAAGTTGATGTACTGCCCCGGGTGATGCTGCAGCGGTTCGTCTAACGCCAGGCGGACGCGCACTACGGCCTCGTTGATAAACTGCTTCTCCTGAATCTTGGCGCCGACAAAAAGATCCTGCGGCAGGATAGACTTGAGACGCAAGGCTGGGGTGGGCTTACACTGACAGGAGCAGAGATAGTGACGCTGCTTGAGCCCAAGCGTCAGACCACGCTGGGCCCCGATCGCCATTTCGCCATCGACATGTTGCAGCAGACAGGTTTTACACACGCCCTTCTTACAGGAATAATTGACCCGCTGACCATGGCGTATCAGGGTGTCTAATACCGACTCACCGGCCTTAGCCTCAAATGCCTGACCGTCGAGGTAAAATGTTGTCATATATGTCGATTTATCTCGTAGAAATTTAAATAAATTTTATGTTTAGCCGTTCATTATCGATAATAAACCTACTAAAATTATAGCGACTGGTTCACAAACGTGCGGATAGGACTCGCCGTCCCCCCTTCTTTGAATCTTTTCAGTTCGTCTACAACGTCATTAAGGTCATTATGTCTTCCGTCCCATCATTTTTTGCTCAACTCGGACAAAAATACAAACAGCTGCCTAAATATCAAAGGTATATTGGTATCTCAATTACCCTGTATTTAACATGGACCCTGTTACTGGGTCTACTGCTTCCTTACCTGTTAACCCAGCAAATTCCTAAGCAGCTGTCGGAACAGATCTTAAGGCCCGTCTCCCTCGGGGAGGTCAAGATAAACCCCTTTACCCTAGAGGTCGAACTCACTGATTTTGCCGTCAAGGAGAAGGACGACCAGGCCTTCGTCGGCTTTAAGCGATTGGGACTCAATATCCAGTTTTGGGACTCGCTATTTCAGCAAGGCCTGAGTCTTAGCGACATCACGCTGGAAAATCCCCATGCCGAGGTTAAGCGTCTAAAGAGCGAGCAGGCGCTGGGGTTTAATTTCACCGATATCCTGGAGACGCTAGCGCAAAATAGCCCTCAAGCCGAACCGGAAGTCGAAGGCAATGGCACTATTCCCCATTTTATCCTCAAGAACCTGGCAATCGTCGATGCCAACCTGCATCTGGCCGATGAGATAACACGAGGAGAGGTGAGTTATCCCAAGGTCAACCTCAAAATTGCCAGCTTCGACTCTCATAATCCCATTGTGGCCACCAGAATTAATGACCAAGACCAAGACAATGAGAATGACAGCAAAGCCGACAAGGCAGGCGCCATCAGCAATGCGGAGACTAAGGCAAACCGCTACCACATGGAGTTCCATAGCGACCGTGGCGGTAAAATTGCCCTCAAGGGACAGGTACAGCTAACCCCATTCGAGCTTGTTGGTGATATCAGCCTGAGTCACATCGATCTGCCCCAGCTTTGGGCCTTTGTTGCCGACGCTTTTCATGTCTCCCTGGACAAGGGCTATGTGGATTTCGCCACTGAGTACCGTGTCGCTCAGGAAGGCGACAAGCTAGAGGCCAGCACCAGCGCCGGCGAGCTCAGCTTTAATCAGCTGCAGATCAGCCACGAGCAGCGCGAACTTATCACCCTTGGGCGTTTTGCCCTCACAGGCATAGAGGCAGATCTGGGCCAACAGCGTGTTGATCTGGCCGCCCTGACCTCGAGCGATCTTACGGTCAACGCCAGGCTAGATGATAAGGGCGTAGATCTCGCCGCCCTGTTACCCCCTAAGGCGAGTACTGTTGAAGCGACGTCCTCTGACACAAACGCTACCGAAACGAGCGCTAACCAAACGAGCTCTAACGAAACTAGCACTCGCGAAACAAGCTCCAGCAAAACCAGTTCCGACGAAACGCTAGCCACCAAGGCCAGCAGTGAACAAGTGGCCGAGGCTGAGATTGAGGCTAATGCTGGTGAGCAGACGGCTGAGCAAGCCGTTGACAGCAATGAGGCGTCAGGCTGGCACGCCAGGCTGGCAAAAATCGAGCTAAGCAACTACCAACTCAACCTCACCGAGCAGCTCTTTAAGGATGAAAACCTGTGGCAGATTGGCGAGCTTGAGCTAACCACAGGCGCGATAGATGAAAGCCTGAGCCAACCCATCGACTATCAACTGGCGTTAGCCATCAACCAAAGTGCCAAGGTGCAAACTCAGGGACAAATCGACGCCCTTTCCAAGCACGTCAAAGCCGATGTGTCGCTCGAGGGACTGGGGCTTGGCTGGTTCCAGACCTACCTCGCGCCTTTTGTTAACATCAAAATTGACGATGGCCGTCTCGCCACCCAGGGACAACTCATCGCGGATGCGCAGGGGCAATTAACCTATAAAGGTACACTCCAGGTAGACGATCTTCAGGTCAAAGACCTCAAGGCCAACAAGACACTGGTAAAGTGGCAACAGCTGGATCTCAACCAACTCAGCTTCGATAAACAGGCCAATCGTCTGGCAATCGACCAAGTCACCCTGAACAAGCCATACGGGCGTATACTGATCAACGAAGATCGCACCACCAACTTCCAGGATCTGCTGGTCGCCCAGGCGGCGCCTGAAGAGGCTATATCTGATCAGGCGAAGCCTGATCAGACTAAGCGAGATAGCGCCAAACCAACGGACGCCAAAGCGGCAAAGGCTGAACAAACGAGTGACAAGACAGGCGATGCAGGCAAGCCGATGGCACTCAGCATCAACAAGATAGTGTTCAAAGATGGCTCAACCTTCTTTGCCGATAATTCGCTCACCCCTAACTTCGCCGCCAGCATAGAGCAGCTCGAAGGCAATATCGCCAACCTCTCCTCGAGCAGTGATAAGGCCGCCAGCGTAGACATCAAGGGCAAGATTGACAGATACGCCCCGGTTGTCTTGAAGGGTGAGATCAATCCCCTGCTTGAGCAGCCTTACCTGGATCCGGACCTTAGCTTTAAGCATGTGGAGCTGACCTCGGTGAACCCCTATTCAGGCACCTACGCAGGTTACTATATAGACAAGGGGTTGATGTCGCTGGACCTTAAATACCAATTGAAAAACAACCAATTGGTGGGTGACAACCATCTGGTGGTGGATCAGCTGCAGCTGGGTAAGAAGAGTAATTCTAGCCTGGCGACCTCGCTGCCTGTCACCCTGGCCATCGCCCTGCTGCAAGACAGACACGGAGTTATCGACCTTGGCCTGCAGGTCTCTGGCGATCTTAACGAGCCTAGCTTTAGCTTCGGCAGCATCATCGCCACCGCCTTTACCAATGTGATCACTAAGGCGGTTACCGCCCCGTTCAGCCTGTTGGCCGGCCTGCTCGGCTCAGACGATGAGCTGGATAAGGTCGCCTTTACGCCAGGCTTGGCGATACTCCCTGACGAGAGTCAGACGCTACTGAACAAGCTGGCCAAGGGACTAGCCGACAGGCCCAAGCTTACCGTCAGCGCCAAGGGCGCCGTGGATCTCATCAACGACAGTCAGGCCTTGATGACCACCAAGCTGCATCAGGCGCTGGTCGTTGAAGCGCAGCTCGATGATGCCAAGTTTACCGAGGCGCAACTGCCACAGGGGCTCACGGCCAGTACCTTCCCCACCACGGGTATATTGTCTGATGCGCTAAAGGCCCTGTACCAGAAGACGCTGCAAAAAGATCCAGACGAAGTACTCAAGGAGATCAAACAGCAAAAGGCCCAGCAGGAAATAAGCCAAGAGGAGTTACAAACCCGCTGGCATATCGCGCTATATAACTACCTAGTCTCGGCGCAGCAGCTTGACGATAACGCCCTGGGTCAGTTGGCGCAGCAGCGAGCGCTGGCGGTTAAACAATATCTGATCGAACAGGCCAACATCGAAGCGGGCCGGGTATTCGTGCTCGACAGTCAGGCGGCCCTCGACACCAGTGCATCTCAGGCACTACTGACCCTGAGCGCCGAATAACCGCGCATAACCCCAAGTCATTTAAGTAAGATAAAAAACGGCTAAGCCCTAGGCTTAGCCGTTTTTTTCTGCGCGCCACTCCTGTAGTTCAAGCTAAAGCCCTAGGGCCGAACCTTGGCTAAATGAGGTAAAAAAAATAAAAGGATAAGGTCTCGGTTTGCGGCAAGGCTTTGATCTCCATCACGCTTGCGTTAGAATCCGCCCCATCAAAATTATCTAGGAGTCGTTAATGTTTATTGTTCGCTGGGTATTAGGCCGCATTATCCTGTTTCTAAATTTTGTTTTTACCCCTAAGAAGCGTCAGCGTCCGCTAGCGGAGCAGGCAAGAGTGGACGAGCAGACACAAGGACTTGCACTATACCAGTACGCGGCCTGTCCCTTCTGTGTAAAGGTACGCCGCGCCATTCGTCGCCAGGGACTGAATATCGTCACTGTCGATGCCAAGCAAGACGAGCATCAACAGACCCTGGTACAACAAGGCGGCCTGGCTAAGGTGCCTTGCCTGCGTATCGAAGAAGCCGGAGAGACTCAGTGGATGTATGAATCCTCGGATATCATAGATTATCTCAATAAGCGTTTCGCCTAAGCTTATGCTTAAGCACCGCGGGCACCCTAGGGTGCCCTTTTTATTGGCTGGCTCAAGGCGCTACAGATGGGGCATCATCCCCTTGAGCACTATGTCGTGATAGGTCACCACCCCTAAGATCTTACCCGCCTCGATCACCGGCGCCTTGTTGATGCCGAAGCGTTCAAACAATCTGGCGGTATAACGAATGTCCATGTCGGCGTGTACCGACAGCACAGGTTTAATCATGATCTCATAGACATTGACCCGCTCTGGCGACTTATCTTTGGCCAACACCTTGCGAGCGATATCGCTCATCAGCACCATGCCGTATTCATCGTGTTCATGACGCTTGTTCACCAGCAACATGCTGACATCGTTGCCCACCGCCAGCTTGATCGCCTCGGCCACGGTATGCAGACCATCGACCATCACATAGCTGTCTTTCATGACGTCGCTGTTCTTAATTAGCCTGCTTGGTTTCATAATTGATCCTCAATCTCTTTGCTGAGTTTTTCCACCTGATGGGCGACACCGACGGCGTCCTCCACATCTATCTGTATGGCAATCCCCTGCCCCGGATTCGTCTCAAACTCCCCTACCCGGCAAATGGTTTCCAAGATGCTGCGGCTCATGTGCTCCTCCACCAACCAGAGGATCACATCCCGCTGGATATCCAGACCCAGGCCCATGAAGGTCTTCTTCTTCTCCAGCCCTTCACCGCGGGCATGATTAATGACTGTCGCTCCCGTGGCGCCCGCCTCTCTCGCCGCATCGAGCACGGTATCGGTACAGGTTTCATCGACGAAGGCGACGATAAGTTTAAAGCGCATGGTCTCGCTCCTTAGCGGATTTTCGCTGACTTAAGAATTCGACTAACTGGGCGTAGCCCATCACAGTGATCATAGGAAACAGGCTGGCAAAGGCAATCAGGCCGAAGCCATCGATGAGCGGGTCGCGCCCCGCCACATTGGTGGCCAGCCCCAGGCCAAGCGCCGCCACCAGCGGCACGGTCACGGTCGAGGTCGTCACCCCGCCCGAATCGTAGGCCAGAGGCACTATCATCTTAGGGGCATAATAGGTCTGGATCACCACCAGCACATAGCCGGCCATGATGTAATAATGAATAGGGTCACCCACCACGATACGAAAACAGCCAAGCGCAATCCCCATGGCCACCCCGATCGCCACCGAGATCCTCAGCCCCTGTATGCCGATGGCGCCACCCGAGACCTCGTTGGCCTTAATCGCCACGGCGATAAGTGAGGGCTCGGCAATCGTAGTGCTAAAACCAATAGCCGCGGCAAACAGGTAGACCCAGAGATAATCTTGCCAGATAAAAGGCGTATCCCCGCCCTCAGGGTGGAGAAAATCGGGCGAGGTCAGCTGGCTGGCCATGCTTTGCCCTATGGGGAACAGCGCCAGCTCGAGCCCCACCAAGAACAGGCTGAGCCCTATGATCACATAGACAAATCCCAGCAGCACCCGGCGCCAATTGGCCACTGCTCGCTTGAGTACCCCAAGCTGAAAGCCGAACAAGATGACGGCTATCGGCACCACATCCCGAGCCGTCAACATCAGGGTATCTAACATCCCACTCAGATAAGTCATCACAACACCCACATGCCGTAGAGTAAAACGAAGATCATCGGCGTCAGGCTGGCAAAGGCGATTAGCCCAAAGCCATCCAACATGGGATTACGCCCCTTGATCACACTGGCCAAGCCTACCCCCAGGGCAGTCACCAAGGGGACGGTAATGGTCGAGGTGGTCACGCCGCCAGAATCATAGGCGATACCTATGATGTTCTCTGGCGCAAAGGCGGTTAACACCATGACACACACATAGCCACCTATGATTAAATAATGAATAGGCCAGCCCTTGAGAATACGGATCACCCCGAGCAGAATCGCCAGCCCCACCGAGATGGCCACCGTCAGCCTGAGCCCCATGGCGTAGCGCTCCATGGCATCACTGCTCGACGCTATGGCGCCGGCATTAGCCGCCACCTCGGCGGCCTCATTCGCTACTGCCGTCAAGGCGGGCTCCGCCAGTGTGGTACCGAAACCCAGGGAGAAGGAGAAAACAACTAACCAGAAAACGCTGCCCTTACGCGCCAGCGCCTGAGCCAGAGACTCACCAATGGGAAACAGGCCCATCTCGAGCCCAAAGACGAAGAAGGTCAAACCGAAGACGATAAATACCAGCCCGAGGAGGATCTCGGCCAGATTAGCCGGAGCCTGATGCAGCACGAAGATCTCGAAGAAGGCCACCACACAGATGATGGGCACCAGATCCCGAAAACTACCGAGTAATGAACGAAACAGGCTGATCAAGGCCGACATGCAAACTCCTTAGCGCAGGGGATCTCCTAACACATTTCCCCTTACCTTGAGTGTGCCAAGACGCTAACAAATAACAACAATTTTCTCACATCTCACCCTATTTACGTGAGCCAGTTCAAGTTACTCAGCCAAAGTCAATTTAGGTAAAGTCATGTAACCTAGGGTGATCTCCCCTGGCAATTGGGTTATGCTCGGCCTGTCACAAATGTTAACCTTCGACGAAAATAAAGATAATAATAAGATGCCGATGCCTTCCCCACTGCTTACCACCACTGTGCTTCTCACCGCTATGCTTAGCCTTGTCGGCTGCGCCAGCAAACGCGATGTCGATGATTTTAAAGTTCGTGTAGAAGATACCTTCCAGACCTCAATCAAGGGCGACGGCATCAAGCTGTTTACCTACAAGGTGAAGTACGCCGAGCTGCCCCCCCTGAAACAGCCCCACATGCAGCGAGTGCGTCAGATAGAGAAGATGAAACGCTCGGGGAGCAAGAAACGCTCCATCTATGAGCCAGACCTGAGGCGTTGGACCGAGCAGATAGAACTTGGCCTGGAGAAGACCATCACCATGACAGGCTACTGCCGCGAAGGCTATCTGGAACTGAGCCGTATCATAGAGGTGGGACGCGGAGAGATCCGCGGCGAGTGCAACGATGGCGCCACCGACGCCGATATCAGCAAATTCGCCGACAAGGGCTAAAAATCTGGCAGAAAAGGGTCAGAGTTCATCCGCAGGCGCTCAAGGCTTAAAGCATCCGTGAGCCAAGAAATGCGCCGTCTGGGCAATCACCCTGGCGTTATTCATCATGAAGGGATGAGTTACCGCCAGGCTGATATGATCCCTCATCCCCTCGAGCCGAGTGCGCGCCACGGTGACCTTGCCATCGTTGGGGCCAGGCAATAGGGTCGAGAGCAGCAGGTTAACGCTGCGATTGCCAGCAATCACCCCAAGGTCAAAATCAGCCTTACCGAGACGATTCGGCACGCTACTCGCCTCTGTGCCCAGCTGCATGCCCGCAGGGCCATTAACCAGCATAAATCCAGGCATATTCCTCAGGCGATCCACCACCTCACTGCCGCCATTCGGTGGGCCAAGCATCACCACCCGGCCAAGGGCGGGCAAGGCATGTTGACTCAGGTACTGGCGCACCAGAATGCCGCCCATAGAGTGAGTGACAAAGTGAATTTTCTCTCCACGGCACGCAGACAATGCCTTGTCGATATGCTCACTGGCCAGCGTCTCGATATCAAACTGAGTCGAGGGATAGCCCAGGTTCACACATTGGTAACCCTTGGCCGACAGAGCATTCGCCATCTTCTCCATCGAGGCCCTGCTGCGCGCCAGGCCATGCAATAAGATCACTGATTCAGAGTTGCTTATCATCGTATTATCTGCCGCTCACGCTTAATTAACTTAGTTCATCTTCGACTCAGACGAGTTAAGCCTTTGCCAGCCAACACTTTGCCAACGACCACGATTCTGAATTCCTTTTAACCATTTGTAATTACTTGTATTTAAGAGGATTACTTGGGATATCAGGCACCATAAACTAGGATAGTATTGGATCTAGTTTACATTCATTGACCACAGACTCAGCGTAGGCAGCCCATTTGAATTCACAGCTAACACTTAGTGAGATCTATTTGTCACTTTCCAAGGAGAGTTTAGGATCCGGCTTGCATATATAAAGCACATTTTTAACTAATTATACTTGATATACCCTCACAGAGATTCAAAGCAAATTGATTCAACCCACCATCTTTAGATATGCAACGTACCTCAACTTGAACACCAATAACTTCAATATCATCGATTTTTATCGTCTCAAAAACGGTGCATCGCCCTGTAATTATTTGTTCTTCACATGGAGTAGCTGGATAAATCAACACCACTTTGCAACATTTAGAAGCACGAGAAAAAGCCATAGCTTCATAGATATCACTTTCGTCAATTCGAAGTCGCCTCTTCTCAATATGTCCTTTATATTTAGCATCCACTATAACTCTAGGGCGTCTTCCATCAGATTCAATTATACAGTCAGGATAAACAGATATTTTAGTTTTCGAGTAACGATCTGGCCTTTCCCTGCTTCCTAATATGAATTGCTTCTGAGATGAAACAAAATGAGCACCAAAACCTAACCTCACTGCAATAGTGACTAAATCTTCCCAAACCCTCCAAGTAGATATAACATAACCTGGGGCGCTAGCTAATCCTTGATTATAATGCAAGCCAAGTCCATTAAGGATATCGATCGAAAGAGTATGAATAGAGTTCCAAGAACGATGTCTCGATGGTACTTTTTTCCTACTAACACGACTTAAATTTCTTTGTGGAGATAAATCACTTCTTAAACGCAACAACTTCCCCATAACACCGGGATCTTGCACTTGAGGGAGTAGAACATTAGTAGCAGCTAATATATTCGAATTCCATTCATTCACTCTATCGAACCTAATAACTTCTTGCTTGAAACCCTCAGTGGATGGAAAAATTAAATCAAGGGGTTCTACTTCTCCATCCAGAAAAAAATCTTCCGAATAAACTTTGCGATAAGTTCTTAGAGGCCTGCGTTTCGCCTCGTCATACATACATACCAATGCATGCGCTACAAGAGTTGGCAACCCCCTAGAAAACCCACCAGAAGAAGACAGCTTTTCAAAAGCTAACAATTGACCATGTGAAGAAAGAAAGGATAGATAAAAAAAGTCTTCCCTCCAGGTCGAATCCGTTTCATCAAGACCAAGAAACTTTGGAGCAACTTCAAGCTCTAAAGAAGGGGATAACCTAACTAACCCGGCAAATTTAATTGCTCTATAACCGTTGTTCCCATTTATTATTGGATTTTCAGATAGGTTTAAAAGTGAAGCAATTCTCTTTCCCGCATTATTTAATAGCAAGTCTACGTTTGATTTATCAACTCCCAGCCTATTCGAAACCTCTTTGGTTAGATTTTTTGAAGTTCCATATTCAACTAAAGATACTCTTTCGCGAAAGCTACCCATCTACTCATCTCTAGAAAAAGCTCGCAGAGCATCGTAAATCATACTGGCATCAAATCTACTAGGCCCGTTAAGCTTAAACCTAATCTCACTCGCAAAAGTGGTTTCTATCAATTCAAAAGGGTTATACTCGGGACCATCGATTGCATTAAGAGTTGAGGCTAAAGCTCTTATATCTCCGAAAAAAACCTCTTCAACATGTGCAAATATCTTTGTCCAGCCAACACATATAAATTCCAACGCTTCAAAGACACCCAAGTCATCGGGAAGTTCGTGAGTCATCAATATACCGTGACCGATTCTAAATTCAGAACCACGCCCAAGTGAAACTTGTTCATTAATAGAGGCCCAAGCAAGAACCGAAGCTTCAAAGACATCAGATATTGAGCAAGGCTCCGCTGGTAATACATATGAATCATCACGTTCTATGTTATAAAAATCCCTTAAGACTCTTCCATTAGGCTCCAATTTAAGAGGTTCCCAACGTCTTAAGAAAGCGACATCTAGAGGTTCTACTGAAGCATCAGCTTGGTTCATTGCGGCCAATATATACAGGTCACTCGGTAAAGCGTACTCAATAAACTCACCTGAAAGTGGATCTAGTAACTCAAAATACTGAGTTCCGACTAATTTACTTCCATCAGGAGCTAAACGTTTATCTGACTCAATCGCAACCAAGGAGCCACCAAAAACCTGAACTGCCGGTCCACGATTTATTTCATCAATAATAAGAAGTGAAGCGCTATTAGAGGAGTTCGCATACTCACTTGCTCTGTACAACACTCCTTTAACAATATAGAAACCTGAACCCGATTCGACATTGTTAACACAAGGTAAAACACCAGAAACAAAATCACGATACTTGGAGTTTTGGTGAAACACCGTTCGAAAAACCATACGGTTTGTTTTACATGGAGCGGGAATCCCCTCCATCACCTTACCTGGAGAAGGAGGAATTGGAATTGGATTGGAGCGATCTAACGCTGGAGTGCCGTGAGAAAAAGAAACGCCAAACCCAGTTTCAAAGGCCAATGCTACTTCGGCAAGCAGGCGAGATTTTCCAGTACCAGGAGCACCAGATACTAGCACGTTTTTCGAACGTGCCAGTATTTTAAGGGTTTCTAAACATTCGTCTGAGAAATCACTTACCATTACAGTAGCAATCTCCTGTAATGAAATCTTTAAAGCCAATCGCAGCATAACCTACTGGACGCTGAGCATCCAGACAAGCTAACAATACATTTGCGACTAAAGGGTCCCAGTAACCAGCAGCACGAAGGGTTCTTTCCTCGGCGTAATAAGGCCAAACCGAATTATCACTTAACTGAATGAGTAGTAAAAGAACCCGATTTCCAACACCACCATGAGGCATAAGGCTGGTATCAAAACATCCATACTCATGAACCCTAACTATACGTCCCTCGGAAGGACGAGCATCTGTCGGTGGTTCGAAAAAGGATTCTTTAGTCTGAACATTACCGTAAGAATCATTCCAGCAAAAATGTCCTTTGAATACGTCAATAACCTCTCTACGACCACCGCGTCTCCGTTCTTCTTGTACAAGAAATGGAAACATTTTGGTAATGGCAGGTTGAAGAAGTGAAAAAGATCCGAAACGAAAATCTCGAGCACCTCCTCCAGAAGGAGTATCATTCGACTGTGCATGAATTTTGCGTAAGTCACCAGGAACAATCTCTTTAAACAGAATACGCGCAACTTGGTTGTTAGATGAAGTAGTCACAGCTTTTCAATCCTCATTACAAAACAAAAGCATTACTAGCAGTCAACCGCTAGACTACATAGGAACAACTTTCTATTGATCTTAGGCAAATAGCTAAAGTAGTAACGCAGAGTCATTAAAAAGCGCTTAGCTTTTTTACAAGCTCATCATTCCCGTTGCAATACGACCCCACTATAGAGCAAGTGTTTCAACACTATAGACCAAAGAAAGATTCTATCTAAATAATCCTGTCATATCATGAACATAAAGTCCACTAAGATTCAGAAGGATAGCAGCATTAGACAGGTTGACCTCTAACTGAAGTTTGTGAAGGAATAAAAGGAATCGCACCTCTAGCTAAAGCATTGTCCAATCGACATTTATACTTATTTCGAACATCTTCAGACAAACCATATGTTTCACACCACCGAAGCAGAATAAAGTCCCTAGTCACCGTGGAACGAGTTTCGCCTTTCAAGCAAGGTTGACTACGATCTAAAAGCGGAAAATCGTGAAAGATCAGCTCTACATCATCAAAGGATAATTTATAGGCAGAAAAACATAGCAACTCTATAGAAGTTCGGATTTCAGCCATTTTCATAGCATTATCGCATCCAGAGCCATTGTGATCTAAATCAATTAATGTTCTGACTGAATTAATGATTTTCTGGCCCATGTCACTGCTAACTTCAATTGGAGCCAAAGGAATACTACGTAAAAGAAAGTAGTTAACCGTGGTTGTCAACACACGTCTCAAAAGCCAATCGAAAGCAAAGCTGTTAACAATTCCCAACCACAACAGAGTTTTTTCGTTAGCATCATCCCCAAAGAAGCTAACTGTAGGTACTTTATTCCCACATACAACACCAGAAGGAATCAGAGTTGCCATCATCGCCCGTTCATTAGTTTGACCAGCAATATCACAAAATCCAGCTCGAGCAACTCTCACTCTTTCTTCTAGTTTACTAGGTAACTCATCTGGAAGAATACTAAACTGTGGTTGAATTGAAGACTCTCCAATTTGAATAGTTTCCCAGACAGCCTTTCGACCAGTTCCTGACCGATAAGCTTTAGCTCCAAGCCGAAACTGATGTACCATTCTCCCTTCAACTAGTGGTATTCGACTTTTATCAAAAGGTTTAAACAACCCTTTGTCTCGAGTCATATCAACTTCTCGATAGAACTTTGCATTCCACTTATCCTGCCATTCCTCACCATTTTCATACATCTTTTTGAATACATTGTACTCTTCTTGATTTCTAAGCTCAGGTAACGACAAGTCTGGACGATATTGTTTTAAAACCTCATAGTCAAATACCACACCAAAATCCGTAGATACCCTTCCATCTAAAGACTTGGCATGTTTTAGAATAATTCCTTCTGTTTTATTCCCCCCCCCTCCATGAACAACCATGTTTACAAATTTCACACGACTATCTATTGCAAAATATTTAGGCTTATTATCAAAAACAGTAAAACTGATAAAGTCTGATGACTCTAAAACTTTACGTCGTAAATTTAACGTTCCTTCCGATCTAATAACTCCACCAGGAATAAGAATGGAAGCAGTTCCATTAGAAGAAATCAACCTAAGTATTAACGCCGTAAAGGCCATATATAAATCCATTTCACCACTATCAGCTTCAGGATATAAAGTCGCTAATTTTTCAGCATAGGCTTTAGTTTTCAATCGCATCCTTTGATAACTTTCTTCATCTATATTAGAGATTTCTCTTCCATAATGACCAAGGTTACCAATGCTATTTAAGTATTCATGCTTTATGGTTTTTACTTTTTCCCATGGCGGATTAGCAATCACCAACCCAAACCCTTCAGTAGCAACTTCATTCCATTTGTCATAGAACAATGAATCACCACAAATCCAATTTTTTCTCATTGCTAACAAGGCGTTTAAATCATCGGTTAACGAAGCCAATGACAGCAGCGCTCCTCTCAAAGCATTATGAGACATATCAGCGGCAACGATATAGTCTTTCATAAATTCTGCTGACTTATTTTTATCATCTCCACAGTTAATGTATGTTATCGCTACCAGTAATATTCCAGTACCACATGCAGGATCGATTATAGGTCTTAACTTATCCCAACGTTTACCCCCCTCTTCTGCAATGTGGAGAGCTAACCGATGATCTGTATAGTAAGCACCTGATAACTTCCTTTCGTGTGCTTGTAAAGGCTGCGTTGCCAAGGACGACAATACTAACGCTGTAGGTACCGGTATATTTTTTATGAGCTTTACAAGCTCACAAGCACCATCAAGAAGAGCCTCATAACTTAAAATACTGTCTATTCCAAATATATTATGGAATTCTTGAATATCAAAACCACCAAATATAGATGAAACGCACTCCAAATAAAGTAACCTAGCCTCAAACCTATCATCTTCCTTTATACTAGAAGTCAGTTCATCTAGGTGAGCGTTAATGCCTTTATAAAGCTTATCTTCTAAAGTTACATATTTAGACATATTTAAAACCCAGAAGCCCCAATATATTCAACCAAATATTCGGTAACTGTATCACCATTGGAGCTTGCTACTTTATTAGGACGATACCTTCCAATTGATGTAAGAGGAAACAAATTAACACTTCCGGTCAACTCCAGCTCAGTAACTAACTCACTTAAGTCAACATGACCTTCACAACTATAGGACAGTATAACTTTTTTACTTTTAAGCTTTGTTATCAACTCAACCAAAGCTCTTAAGGCTTTTCGTTTATAACAGAACACAGACGCTTTATGTTTCCACGGCCGCAGTCCACTAACACCCTCAACAGTAGGATTATCATAAATTGTTATAGTCTCAAGGATGTGATAGTAAGAGGCATATTGTCTTTTTGTGTATGGAGGGTCTAAATACACAACGTCATTTTCTGTGACTTCCAATTCAAATGCATCTAGATTTGTCACTTCGACAAGACTTTCAGAATCATTAAAATCTCGACCTTTCATTTTTATTTCTGACAATGCTTGTTTCTGCCACTTAGATAAGAAACAGCCATATGTTCCAGCAATATTTGCCACTCGATTAACGGCACTAAGAAGGTCAGCTATTAAAATATCTTTTTCTAGTCTGTCAATTTTCCCTGATGAATACCATTCAGAGATGACTTTTCTTATTCCATCTATTTTCTTAGCATTATCCTCAGTAAAGTACTTTCTCTCAATTCCACACAATTTAAGAGATGCAGGACTATATTCTCTCCAAATAATACCATTAATTCCTGGAACATTATTTAAGGTCTCGATTGCTGAAGAGTACCCACCAACATTCAAAAATTGTGCGTGATTAAGACTCACCATACGAGCAGAAGCCATTGTAACTGCTGAGATCAAATGATCGTTGATCCAAACATTCCATCCAAGCTTATGTGCTTCTTCTGCAACAGCCCCAGTACCACAAAACACGTCTACAAACCGACCACCATCGCTTGTCGGTTTTCCAACATGCTTCACAATATCTTCTGTAAAACGAGCTTTAGAGCCAATATATCTAAAAGTC
>NZ_JAKEVJ010000003.1:0-100955 GCF_022398425.1 Shewanella sp. Isolate7
GTGCCCATCGAGCGACACGTAAAAATCAAGAATGCAGCGACCCCTTTTGACCCTCAATACCAAGAATATTTGGTGAAGAGAAAATCTAAAAGGCTAGCTCGTAACTCTTGGAAAGAGCCTGTCCCGACTGCGTTATAAGTTGCTGGGTATCAATGATGCCTTAGTGGAGGCTTGAGCCGTATGCAGTGAAAGTTGCACGTACGGTTCTTAGAGGGGCGGCACTTGGTAACAAGTGTCGTCTACTCGACATAAGCAACTTAGCTTTGACAGGATGATGGGGACCAAATGCGGCTCAATCGAAGAGATTGATAACCCAGTGTAGATGCTGCTGAGGGTATCGAAAACAGGGATGTTTTCGTTAAGCGGTCAGGGATGACGTATAGCGTCCCGAGGCAGTATCTGCACATAAGTGAGCCGCAGGCTATTAATTGCAATGAAGGTTCGACTTCATAAACTCTGACCGGCATCCACCAAGCCAAAGGCAAAATGTTTAAAAAGAGTCAGCGTGCCTCAGCAGTACCTGCACATAAGGCCGTTCCTTCACATCCGTGTGATCACGGCATTGGCGCATCCTTGCGCAGCACCTACCGTAGGTGATAAGTACACCATGAAGTTATGGTTTAAAGGACCCTTTTAAACTTTAACTAGGGTTGATGCTTAAATAGCTATTGCCATGTGCCACCCGCAACAGACAATACCTATTACGGTGAGAGAAGGGGGCCATCGATAGGCCACAAAAAAGGACGACTCTCGGTCGTCCTTTTACGATTAGATGGCTAAGCCAAAATCATCATGCCATTTCGGGCGTCAGCTTAATCGATATCTAACGGCTCGGGTGACAGGATGATGCCTGTGTTGTCGGCGTAGATATGGTCGGCTGGCAGGAAGGTAACGCCGCCGAAGTTAACCGGGATCTCCAGTTCGCCTACGCCATGGCCGTCTGCACCGACGGGAATGGAGGCCAGGGCCTGAATACCTATGTCGAGATCTTCCAGTGCGTCGACGTCGCGCACCGAACCATAAACGATAATGCCTTCCCAGTTATTTGCCACGGCTATCTCGGCGATGTTGGCATCGACCAATGCACGACGCAGGGATCCGCCGCCGTCGACCAGCAATACCTTGCCTTCGCCATCTTGTTGCAGTACTTCAGCGATTAATCCATTGTCTTCGAAGCATTTAATGGTGCTAATTGAACCGCCGAAAGAGCTACAACCACCGTAATTACTGAACATGGGCTCAACAACATCGACCACATCAATGTAAGTGTCACAAAGTTCTGAGGTGTTGTATTCCATAAGTCATACTCCTGTAGAGAGGCATTTTACTGGGATAAATCAGCAATATATTGTTACCAGCCAGTATATAAGGGATTCTTAAAAAGAAAAGCGTTATAACTCACGCTATTGGTGATAATAGCGCCGTTTGGCTAAGTTGTTGTAATCTTTCTTTCATTGCTTTCTTATTGTGCAAAAAACATGACCAAGGTCATTAAATAACGTATTTTAATTACAAGCTGGGGCTAAATTTGTTAGCATGTAGGTAGTCAACGATTAACTTAACTTTAACTTGCTTTAGGGGCACGGATCCCCCAGTTAGCTTATGGACGGCAGAGGGCCTTAAGAAGGTGCCTTATGGAAGCTTCAAACACAATTGAACTAATCGGCTATTCCGCCTCGGTGATGGTGGCTATCTCTTTGATGATGAAAGATATAGTTTGGCTAAGATGTCTTAACTTTACCGGCTGTACACTGTTTGTGATCTACGGGATCTATATCTCGGCCTGGCCTGTGGCCGGCATGAACGCCTTTGTCGCCTGTATCAATATCTATCACTTAGTGAAGTTATTCCGCGCTAAGTCTCAGGTGGGCAATACCGCCGAGGCATAAGGCTTATCCCTGTCATAAATATTTAGGCTAGATGTCACCTAGGCGTCATAGCGAGTTTTTAGGCTCCTGATCATACCTTAATGATCCGGAGCCTTTTATGTTTCAGACCTTAGCTAAGCTAGATCGTCAGGCCTTTGCCGCGATCAACGCCTATGGCGTGGCTTACCGTCTAAACCCTAAGGCCAGGCTTATCTCGGCCACGGGCGACGGGCCTTACTATCTCTATTTGTGTGTGTTCTTGCTGCTGCTCGATGAGCGGGGGGAGACACTGTTCAACCTGGCGCTCGCCGCCTTCATCATAGAGCTGCCCCTCTATCTGGTGCTCAAGAACAGTATTCGGCGTACGCGTCCCTGTCATCAGCCTCTGTCCGGCGGCGATAGCCTGATGCAGACCTTCGAGCCATCGGATAAATTTAGCCTGCCTTCGGGCCACACGGCGGCGGCCTTTGTGATGGCCTGCGCCATCGCCTGGTGTTATCCCGCTTTTGCCTGGCTGGTCTTCGGTTGGGCGACGATCATAGGTGTTTCGCGTATCATCTTGGGCGTGCATTACCCGCTGGACATTCTGGCGGGGGCCCTTCTGGGCGTGACGAGTTGCTACCTGGCATTACCGCTCGTCGGGCAATAAATCACTAGCAGGAGTCAGCACAAACATGCGTATTCTTTACGGCGTGCAAGGCACAGGGAATGGCCATCTCAGTCGTGCCAGAGTCATGGCGACGGCCCTTAAAAATCAGCAGGTCGATGTCGATTTCTTCTTTTCCGGTCGTGACAGTCAAGATTATTTCGACATGCAGTGTTTCGGCGAGTATCGCACCCAGGCCGGGTTAACCTTTGCGACTCAAAATGGCTGTGTCAGCATCGCCAAGACGGCGCTGCAGAACTCCCTGAGCGCCCTGGTCAAAGATGTGCGCGGCCTAGATCTCAGCGGCTATGACTTGGTGCTTAACGACTTCGAACCTGTCTCTGCCTGGGCGGCACGGCTTCAGGGGGTGCCCTCTATCGGCGTGAGCCATCAGGCGGCGCTGCAATACGATGTGCCCAAGGTGGGTAACGGCTGGTTTAATCAGATGCTGCTCAACTATTTTGCGCCGGTCGATCGAGCGCTGGGCTGCCACTGGCATCATTTTGGCTTCCCGCTGCTGCCGCCTTTCGTGGAGGTGAGCGAGCTGGTGAGCTATAACTCCCACGACATTCTGGTCTATCTGCCGTTCGAGTCGCCCGAGGATATCAACGCGTTACTCAGGGACTTTGACGAGTATCGCTTTCATGTGTTTCATGGCTCGGCTGCGCCCCTGGGCTGCGCCGAGCATGTTATCTGGTCTGGCTTTAATCGTGACGGCTTCAAGGCCAAGCTGGCGCAGTGCGGTGGGGTGATCGCCAGTGCCGGATTCGAGCTGGCCAGTGAGGCGCTGACCCTGGGCAAGAAGCTGTTGGTCAAGCCGCTGCACGGTCAGTTCGAGCAGCTCTCTAACGTGGCGGCGCTTGAGCTGCTGGGGGCGGCCGAGAGCATGAAGTGGCTCGATCCTGCGGCTGTGAAGCGCTGGCTGCGGGCGCCTAAGCCCGAGCCTATCGCCTATCCCCAGGTGGGAGATGCCCTGGTTTCTTGGCTCAAGCAGGGCAATTGGCATCAGGGCGAGGTATTGTGCCAGGAGCTGTGGCAGCAGGTGGAACTGCCGGAATCATGGCGCAAGAAAAGTCCCTAATATGTGATTTTTTAGGATGTTAACTCGCTTTTTATGGTGAGAGCTGCGGATATCTGGTTATACTCATTGAGTCGGATACTCATGGGAAAGGACATCGCATGCTGGGTCTCACCTTAGCCAAACCTAAGCGGCTTACCATACGCGTCACTGTGGTGGGCACCTTTATCATTGCCACACTATTCACCGCCGCGGTGGCGATCGGCCTGCAATATTATTTCGGGCAGCGGTTGGCCACCGAGGCCAGCCTCAAGCTCTACAACCAGAGCGCCGACAGCACAGGCAGCTACCTGAGTCAGCTCGACAGCCAGGCTATTAACACCACTAAGCTGGTCGCCAACTTCGAGGGGCTCTATACCCCCATGGGGCTGACCCGAGAGGCCAAGCAGGTATTCGGTCAGGCGATGCGCTCGGCAAAGTTTATCTATGCCATCTACCTGGGCAGCCCGGACGGCGATCTGTTCGAGTTGGTGAATCTCGATGCCCACCCCATAGTGCGGCGCCAGCTCAAGGCCTCCTTGGAGGATCGCTGGGTGATCATCGCCATTCAGGGCAAGGGCGAGGGGCGTATTCGCGCCTTTCATTATCTCGATGCAGACTTTAATCAGCGCGCGAGCCGCATGGAGCCCACAGATTACGATGCCAGCATCCGCCCCTGGTTTATCGATGCGCGCCGTGACAAGGTGTTTAAGACCGAACCCTATCTGTTTCAGAACCTGCAGGCTCCCGGTATCACCTATTCTATCCGCCTGCCTGGCAGCGATGCCGTGCTGGCAGTGGACGTCGCCCTGTCGAGTCTGGATGACTACCTGATACAGCTGGGAGGCGGCGATGAGGCGGGGCGTGAAGTCTTTGTCTATCGTGCCAGCGGCGCCCTGGTGGCCTCTAATCGTCAGCAGGCCGCCTTGGTCGATATTCCTGCCGCTCAGCCGCTTACCCTCACGCCAGAGGAGCAGGCGCTGGTGGCCAATACGCCGGCGCTTATCGCCTCCAACGAGACCGACTGGCCCCCCATAGACTTTGCCGTGGCCGGTCGCCCCATGGGCTACAGCATAGACCTGCTCAATCTGGTGGCCGAGATGACGGGGCTAACCATCAACTACAACAATGGCTTCACCTGGCCGGAATTTGTCGATAAGTTCAAGGCACGGGAGATCAACCTGCTGCACTCTGTGCTTAACAGCGAGGCCAATCGCTCGTTAGGGGTCTTTAGTCAGTCATTTTTGAGCATGCCCTTCGCCGCCGTGACCCGGCCCGGAGAGCCGTCGATTAGGCATGTGGCTCAGCTGGCGGGCAAGCGGGTGGCGATCCCTGAGGGCTGGTCGATCGTTCCTATCATCAGGCAATATTTCCCTGACATCCAGGTGGTTGAGATCTCCTCGACCCGAGGGATCTTACTGGCGGTGAAAGAGGGGCGGGCCTATGCCGCTATCGACAATAGCATAGTGTTGCGCTACACGGCGCAGCAATATTATATCGATGGCTTGCAGTTTCATGAGGACTTAGATTACGCTCCCGTGGAGGTTAAGGCGGGGCTAAGCATAGTGATGCATTCGGAGGATGCCGCCCTTATCTCGCTGATCAATAAGGCGGTTGCCAATATCACGCCAGAGCAGATGCAGGCGCTGCGCAATAAGTGGTTTGCCGAGGGGCTGCAGGTGGCACCGGCCAGGGTGCAGGGAACCGTGCCCTACAAGGCGCTTATCGATATCGCCGTCGATCCCAGCCGTCAGCAGCAGCTGATCGCCACCTCGATCAACGGCGAGCCCAGTTTCGTCTATGTCTCTCCCCTTGGCAGTAACGCCGCCGAACAGGAGTTTTTTGCCATCTTGGTGCCCCAAGAGATGTTGCTGGCATCGAGCCTGGATAAGGTGAAGCAGTCGATAGCCATCACAGGGCTCTGCCTGCTGCTGGCGCTGCCGTTTTCCTGGGTGTTTGCCTCGCCCATTATCTCGCCGATCAAGCAGCTGGCACTGGAAAACCTCAAGGTGAAGTTTCGCCGCTATGACGAGGTGGCTAAGGTAGATTCCTATATCAAGGAGATCGACGAGCTGGCGGTTTCCCTGGTGGATATGGCCGAGTCGATTCGTCAGCATGAGCAAGACCATAAGGCGCTGATGGACGCCTTCATCAAGCTGATCGCCCAGGCGATCGATGACAAGTCTCCCTACACCGCAGGTCACTGTAACCGGGTGCCCGAGCTAGGCTTGATGCTGGCCGAGTATGCGGCCAAGTCGGATCTGCCCGCCTTCAAGGAATTTCGCTTCAAGAACGCCGACGAACACAGGGAGTTTCGCATCGCCGCCTGGCTCCACGACTGCGGCAAGATCACCACGCCTGAGCATATCGTGGACAAGGGCAGCAAGCTGGAGCTGATCTATAACCGCATCCACGAGGTGCGCATGCGTTTTGAGGTGTTGTGGCGCGACGCCGAGATTCACTACCTTAAGCAGTGCTTAGAGCGCCCCGAGCTTGAGACCGAGCATAAAGCGGAGCTGAACCAACGCCGCGAGCAACTGAGGGAAGACTTTGCCTTCATCGCCGGGGCCAACGTGGGCGGCGAGTTCATGGATCAAGCCGATATCGACAGGTTAAAGGCGCTGTCGCAAATCACCTGGCAGCGTCACTTTGACGATCGTCTCGGCCTCTCGCCGGTGGAGGAGCTCAACTATCCCGAGTTTGCCAAGGAGGTCAGCCTGCCGGTGACAGAGCAGCTGCTGGCCGACAAGCCAGAGCATGTGGTCCCTCGCCATCGCCCCGAGGTGTTCGACCCTAAGTTTGGCATCAAGATGACTGTGCCCGAGGCGCTCTATAATCAGGGGGAGATCTATAACCTGAGTATCTGCCGCGGTACCCTGACCGATGAGGATAGGTTCAAGATCAATCAGCATATTACCAGCACTATCAAGATGCTGGAGAACTTACCCTTCCCGCCGGAGCTGGCGCGTGTGCCTCGTTATGCCTCGACCCATCACGAGACGCTGATCGGCACTGGCTACCCCAGAAAGCTCAGTGGCGACGACCTGTCGATCCCCGAGCGCATACTTGTGCTGGCGGATATCTTCGAGGCGCTCACCGCTGCCGACAGACCCTACAAGAAGGCCAAGCCGTTGAGTGTCGCCATCGATATTCTGCATAAGATGGTGCTCGACCAGCATGTTGACGGCGAGGTGTTTAAGCTGTTCCTCTCAAGTGGCATCTATCTCGAGTACGCTAATCGTTATCTGGCGGCGGAGCAGATCGACGAGGTGGATATCGACAAGTACCTGGCGGCCTAGTCGAGACTGGAGCTAGTTTTGAAGTCTTGCAGGTACTTATTTTCCAGGCAACAAGGTATCTTCCAGGTAGTGAATCGAGGCCTCGCCTCGCTGCACTTGCGGGTCGGCGAGCAGTGCCTTGAGCAGCGGCACATTGGTCTTAATGCCTGTGATAGTCAGTTCATCCAGGGCGGTGCGCATGCGGGCGATCGTCTCTGGCCTGTCATCCCCCCAGGCGATCAACTTGGCGACCATGGCATCGTAATGGGGCGGCACGCTGGCACCAGCGCAGAGGTGGGAATCCCAACGCACCCCGAGCCCGCCGGGCACCTGTAGCTTGTCTATCCGGCCTGGTGAGGGGGCGAAGCTGGCCGGGTCTTCGGCGTTGATGCGACACTCGATGGCGTGACCCTTAGGTGCGATTAACTGCTGATTTAAATTTAGGGGCTCGCCCTGGGCGACCTTGAGCTGCAGGGCAAGCAGATCCACGCCGGTGACCATCTCGGTAATGGTGTGTTCCACCTGGATGCGGGTGTTCATCTCCATGAAGTAGAACTCGCCATCCTGATAGAGAAACTCTAAGGTGCCTGCACCGCGATAGCCTATGGCCTGACAAGCCTCTATGCAGCTTTGGCCTATCTGTTCGCGCTGCTCTGGCGTCAAACCTGGCGCCGGGGCGGACTCGATCACCTTCTGCTGGGCCCTCTGCAGCGAGCAGTCTCGCTCGCCGAGCGAAATGCAGTGCCCGTGATGATCGCACAGCACCTGCACCTCAATATGGCGTGGCCGGGTGAGATACTTCTCCAGATAGACGCCACCATTGCAGAAGTCGGCCTCGGCCTCCTGGCGGGTGAGGGCGATGCCATTAAGCAGCCCGGCCTCCGCCTCGACGATCCGCATCCCCTTGCCGCCACCGCCTGCGGTGGCCTTGATGATCAGCGGGTAGCCTATGTCTCTGGCGAGCTTGAGGTTGTCGGCATCATCGTCTCCTAGCAGGCCGTCTGAGCCGGGCACGGTCGGCACGCCCGCCGCCCTCATGACCGCGATGGCGCTGACCTTGTCGCCCATCAGGCGTATGGTCTCGGGGCTGGGGCCGATAAAATGAAAGCCGCTGTCGGTGACTTGCTGGGCGAAGTCGGCATTTTCCGCCAGAAAGCCGTAACCCGGATGGATGGCATCGACCTTTGTTAGATCTGCGGCGCCGAGGATGGCGGCAATATTGAGGTAACTTTCTCTGGCAGGGGCTGGACCGATGCAGATAGTCTCGTCGGCGAGTCTCAGGTGATCACTGTCCTTGTCGGCGCTGGCGTAGACGGCGACCGTCTTTATGCCCAGCTGGCGACAGGCGCGTATGATGCGCAGGGCGATTTCGCCGCGATTGGCGATCAAGACCTTGTTGAATGAGCGCATCGCTTGTGACACCTGAGCCTCCTGGGTGTTGGTTTTATCCCTATTCGATCACCATCATTCGACAATCATTGTTCGAGATTCATCATTCAATCACCATCAGAGGTTGATCGAACTCGACGCCATCGCCGCTGTGGCAGAGGATCGCCTTCACTACGCCTGCGTGCGGCGCCTGGATCTGATTCATCATCTTCATCGCCTCTATGATGCAGACAGGCTCCCCCTGCTCGACCCGCTGACCCAGTGCCACCAGAGGGGCGGCATCGACCGCGGGGGAGAGATAGAAGGTGCCTACCATGGGGGAGCGCAGCAGGGTCTCATCCTCAAATTCGGTTTGACTGGCTTGCGTCTCGGGCTCTGTCTCGCTCGCGAGGGTGACGCCTGGGGTTTGAGTGTTCGGCGCACCGGACACCTGACGGCAGAGGCGAATAGACTCCTCGCCCTCCTTGATCTCCAGCTCAGTGATATCCGATGCCTGCACCAGCTCAATCAGTTTCTTTATCTTGCGAATATCCATGGCAGGCTACTTCTCCTGGCTGGCTCTGACGCGGGCAATGGCCGAGTCCAGGGCGTAGCGGTAGCCCTGCTCGCCCAGGCCGCAGATGACGCCCACCGCCTTGTCGGAGAAGTAGGAGTGATGCCTGAAGGCCTCTCTGGCATGTACGTTGGAGAGATGTACCTCGATAAAGGGGATGGCGACGCCGAGCAGGGCGTCTCTGAGTGCCACGCTGGTGTGGGTAAAGGCCGCCGGATTGATGATGATGAAGTCGGCGTCGCTCTGATGTATGGCGTCGATCAGCTCATGTTCGGCGTTGGATTGAATATGATCCAGGCTGGCGCCTTGCTCGGCTGCCAAGCACTGTAGCTGCTCGACGATCTGCGCCAGGGTGTGATGACCATAGTGGCCGGGTTCGCGTCGACCCAGCAGGTTGAGGTTGGGGCCGTTTACCAGGAGAATTTTCACCGCTTTACTCATGCACAACACCTTATGGATTCAGTCTTTTAAGTCAGATACCTGCAACTTAGCACACTTATCGGCGATTTTGGCGTCTCGTTAGCAAAAATCAAGATGAGGCAAAGAGTGAGGACGGATTAGAACTGCTTCTGCCTGAGGGCCTTGGTGGCGCCGCGCTGTTTCTTGCTATCGACCCGCCTGCGCTGGCTGGCCTTGGTGGGTTTAGTCGCGACCCGTTTCTTGGCGGTGTGACCTACGCTGGCCACCAGGGCGATAAACTGCTCCAACGCCGTCTGACGATTGGCGTCCTGGCTGCGACTGGCCTGGCACTTGATGATGATCTTGCCACTTTGAGTGATGCGATGATCCGACTTAGCCAGCAGGCGCTGTTGATAGAACTCGGGCAGGGAGGATTGGCGGATGTCGAAGATCAGCTGGGCCGCGGTAGAAACCTTGTTGAGGTGCTGACCGCCGGCGCCACTGGAACGGATGAATTGCCATTCCACTTCGTTATCGGCTAGTTGGACGCGTTGAGAGATCCGTATCATCTGAGCTCGCTTGTCGGCATGTTCGGCTTATTTGATCTAGACCTGTATCATTGGCCTGTCAAAATGATGCAAAATGGTCGCCAAATTAGGCGCCTTCTCGGAGTGTGAGTATGTTATGTCAAATCGCCGATATCACCAATGGGGTGATCAGTTTATTTGCCAGCGGGCGATTGTCGACCCAGGACTATTGCCGCAAGATAGTCCCGATCATTGAGGAATATCAGCAGGCCTCGGGTAAGGTGTGTCTCTATATCGAGGCCGATGTGCTGCTGGAAGGTTGGGAGAGCCAGTCGCTCTCGGGCGTGGGTGAGCTGCAACTGCCCAGGTTCGATGCCTTGGTGCTGGTGGGCGGCCCCGATTGGTTTGGTAATGCGGTGCGCCTAATGGGCCCCTTTATGCAGGGGGAGGTGGCGTGGTATGCTCTTGAAGATAAACCCCAGGCTATCGAGTGGATCACCGCCAAACTGAGTTGTCCGATCGAGCAGGAGTCTTAGGCTCCAGGACTGGTAATATTACTATCTGACATCCTTAAGGAATCTCTTCATGTTAAAATCTTCACTCTCTCTGACGTCTGCCGCGCTGGCTCTGGCTCTGATGGCATCGCTTTCAGGTTGTGCTCCCGAGGTGGGTAGCGAAAAGTGGTGTAAGCAGATGGAAGATAAGCCTAAGGGTGACTGGACGGTCAACGAAGCCGCCGACTACACCAAGCACTGCGTATTTAAGTAATGAAAGCTAGGGCCTGTTGATCTTTGCCGTTTGTTTTTGCAGCAGTTTGAAGGTGATTTATACAAGGCAGAGCCTGTGCCGTGTGGTATCCTACACAAACTGGCGATAACACCGTAGAAATGGTCTACAAACGCTGCCCTACGGGTTCATCTAAACGCGCGCTGCACTTTGTTGTTCGCCATTCACATAGAGTAACTATGCTTCATGGCTCTCGCCTCGCGCAAAACGCGTTTAGATTGAACAAAAATTAAACTTGAAAGATCAACAGGCCCTAGGGCTGTCGAGCTTTCCTGTAAGCTGCAAGGTCGCATATAAAATGCGTTTAGACCGAACAGCAATGACAGGCCCTAGACAGTCCCTAGCTGTGTGACCTGGTTGGCATGATGGGACGAGAGCCCCGTTATTTAATCGCTAGTCTTGGAACTATTTGCCAACCCCTGGGTCTGACTTCCCGACCTTTTACGCTTTTTCCTTTTGGAGTTTGCTTGAGCCTCTTCTTTCCACAACTGGTTCACAAGTTAGCCTTGATGATGATAGCCGTCGTCGCACTGCAGTTTGCAGGGGCGAATCTTGGCGCGCATCAGCTGCATCTTGGTAGCCATGAAGAGGAGAGCGAAACCCATCCCCACTTGCAGTTTACCGCCGAGGTGGTAAGCCTGGCGCAATGTATCGATTGTCAGTGCGCCTTCGATGAGCCAGAGCTGGAATCAGGAGTAGAGAAACCTCATCAACATCAGATCAGCAAGACAGAGACTCAGACCTTCGATCTCTGCCTCGACTGCCAGTGCCATGGCGGTCATGTGACCTTAGTCTCTCTGCTGACACTCACCCCTTCTGTGCCCGTGAGCGACGAGCCTGCGAGCGCCAGATTGCACTACCTTTCCCCGGAGCAACAAGCGGCCTATCGTCCGCCGATCCTTCTTTCTTAATCTGTTAAAAAATATGCCTTTTCAGGCCTGGTGAATGTCACAGGTTCTGTGAGGTGACCGTTTTTTATCGGGTGTTTTCTGTCAACTGTCCGCCTAGCGGTTGTGGCGCTTTGTGTTGTCACAGACCGTTCACCTGCATGGCTTATGGCTTGTTACTTATGGCGAAAGGCGACAGAAAACCCTGATCCTTAAGATTAGGAATTGCGATGAGAAAGACCTTAATCGCCACCGCATTGCTGGGCGCCATATGGTGCGCGCCCCTCTACGCCGAGCCCCTTTACGGCGAGCAAAAGCACGCCGAATCTGGTGACATGGCAGCCGCGCCGCTGCTGGCGCAGATCGATGAAACAGGTTTTCAGGGGTGGCTGGCCCCCCTGATGGCCAAGGTAAATCAACTGCCCGAGATCCAGGCGCAGCAGGCCAAGATTCGTCAGGCCAGGCTCTTGGTCGAGGCCGCAGATAGGCCCGTCTATAACCCCGAGCTGGGGGTGAGCTACCAAAATGCCAGCGAAGATACCTACACCCTGGAGGTGAGTCAGACTCTGGATTGGGGCGACAAGCGCGGGGTGGCCAAGCGTATCGCCCAGCTCGAGGCCGAGATCCTGCTGGCAGACAATCGCCTGGCGCGCAGCCAGCTCTACGGTGACCTCCTGATGGCGCTGGTGGAGCAGGCTCAGCAGGCCAAGTTGCTGGCCTTTCAGGGGCAACAGCTAGAGAGAGCAAGGCAGCAGCTTGCCATCGCCCGGCAACAGCTTGAGGCGGGAGCCCTGTCACGGGCCGAGCTGCAGCTGATGCAGCTGGATCTCGCCAGTAAGGCCGCCGAACTGGCGAATGCCGAGCAGGCATCGCTTGCCGCCGATGCCAGCGTATTGAGCCGCTTTGGTGAGCTGGCACTACCCTTCGCCGAATTTATAGGCGCCCTCAGCATAGAGGCGAGTGGCGAGGTTGGCCCCGAGCTGCCCGCACTGGCCGGCGCCTACCAGCAGGTGATGATGGCCAAACTTGCCAGCCAGCAGGTGGCGGCAGATACCAGCGCCGATCCCAGCATCAGCCTGAGCGCCGAGCGAGAGGGAGAGGAGAACAAGCTAGGCGTGGGGCTCTCTATCCCTATTCAGATCCGCAACAACTACCGCGAAGCCAAGGCGGCGGCCGGCACACAGGTCGCCATCGCCGAGCAAGACTATCTGGCCCGTGAGCGCAGCCTCACCCAGGCCGCCAAACTCTTTCACCTAAGCCTGCCCAGACTGCAGCAGCGTTACCGCCAGTGGCGTGAGTTGGTGCTCACCTCCGGCGCCGGTGTGCAGGACGCCCTGACCCAGCAATGGCGTGCGGGCGACATCAGCACAGGCGACTACCTGCAGGGGCAGCGGCAGCTGGCCAGCAGCTATCTGGCGGGAGTGGCCCTCGAGAGTGCCCTGTATCGCAGCTGGCTCGACTGGATGGCTCAGAGCGGCCAGCTGGAGGAATACCTACAGCGTCAAGTCAGTCGTGAAGGCGTTTAATCCTCTTTCGGCATTGACTGAGCGAACCGAAAGATAAGGCTAAAGAATTTAGGTGAAAATTATGAACAATCAATCAAATAAGACAGGTTTTCTACGGGTTAACCCGCTGATGCGGGCCATGGGCTTTGGCGCCCTGCTGACGATGACGGCCATGGGCGGGGTCGCCCTCGGCGCCGAGGGGCATGACCATGGCGCCGAGTCGGACAAGAAGCCGCTGACACAAGAGTCGGCACCAGAGCAGACCAAGAATCAGAGCGAGGGGCATGGCGATGCGGAAAGCCTTGGCGGTGAGGAGGGTCATGGCGACCAAGAGGCTCATGGTGGTGAGCTAGTGCTCACCGAGGCCCAGCGCCAGCTCGCCGGTATTCGTGTGGCGCCCATTAGCCGCCAGGGCTTTAGTCTGGCCGCGGTTGCCACCGCCACCCTGGTGGTGGACAGAGAGCGCACCGTCACCCTGGCGCCTCAGTCAGAGGTGCGCGTGCTGGCCCGCCATGTGGTGCCGGGTCAGGAGGTAACCAAGGGCCAGCCCCTGCTGACGCTAGGGGGCGCGGCGGTGGCCCAGGCACAGGCGGATTATATCAATGCCGCCGCCGAGTGGAGCCGGGTCAAACGCATGAGCCAAAGCGCGGTAAGCGCCAGTCGCCGCCTGCAGGCTCAGGTGGATGCCGAGCTTAAGCGCGCCATACTCGAGGCCCTTAAGATGACGCCGGCGCAGATCGAGGCGCTGGAATCGGATCCCGAGACCATAGGTCGCTATCAGCTGCTGGCACCGCTGGCTGGCCGAGTGCAGCAGGATGTGGCCATGCGTGGACAAGTATTTGCTGGTGGCACCGCGCTGATGCAGCTCACCGACGAGTCTCACCTCTGGGTCGAGGCCCAGGTGACGCCCACCCAGTCCCAGCAGATCAAGGTGGGCAGCAAGGCACTGGTGAAGGTGGGTGAGTTCAGCCTGGAGGCCGAGGTGCTCGGCCGCTCCCATGAGATCGATGCCGTCACCCGTACCGAGCAGATCCTGGTGGCCTTCGCCAACCCTGGCCATGTGCTACACGCCGGGCAGTTTGCCGAGATCTATCTGGCCGATGAAAGCCAGGATGGGGTGATATTGCCCGATGCCGCGCTGACCCGTGGCGGTGACGGCGACTGGCAGGTGTTTGTCGAAGAGGGTGAGGGCTTCGAGGCCGTCGAGGTGGAGGTGAGTGAGCGCCAACGCGGCATGAACCTGGTGCAGGGGCTTAGCCCGGACATGCGGGTGGTGGTCTCGGGCGCCTTCTTCCTGGCCTCAGAGCAGGCCAAGTCTGGCTTCGACATTCACAATCACTAAGAGGTAGCTCCTATGCTTCAGAAAATTATCGATAGCGCGATACGCAATCGGCTTCTGGTGGCCCTGGCGCTGCTCTGTGGGGTGATTGCCAGTGTCGCCATGTTACCTAGGCTCAATCTCGATGCCTTTCCCGATGTCACCAATGTGCAGGTGACGGTCAATACCGCCGCCGAGGGGCTGGCGGCCGAGGAAGTGGAGAAGCTGATCAGCTATCCGGTGGAATCGGCCATGTATGCCCTGCCGTCGGTGACCGAGGTGCGCTCCTTATCGCGCACGGGTCTCTCTATTGTGACCGTGGTGTTTGCCGAGGGCACGGATATCTACTTTGCCCGTCAGCAGGTGTTTGAGCAGTTGCAGGCCGCCAGAGAGATGATTCCCGATGGCGTGGGCGTGCCTGAAATTGGCCCCAACACCTCGGGTTTGGGACAGATCTATCAGTACATCCTACGGGCGACGCCCGAGTCCGGCATAGATGCGGCCGAGCTGAGGAGCCTCAACGATTATCTGGTGAAGCTCATCATGATGCCGGTGGGCGGCGTAACCGACGTGCTCTCCTTCGGCGGTGAGGTGCGTCAGTATCAGGTGCAGCTGGAGCCTAACAAGCTGCGCAGCTATGGTCTCTCCATGGATCAGGTGACCCAGGCATTGGAGAGCAATAACCGCAACGCCGGCGGTTGGTTTATGGACCAGGGTCAGGAGCAATTAGTGGTACGTGGCTACGGCCTGTTACCCGCCGGCAAGGCGGGCCTGGAGGCCATCGCCCAGATCCCGCTCACCGAGGCTGGCGGCACGCCGGTACGTGTGGGGGATATCGCCAGGGTAGACTTTGGCGCCGAGATCCGGGTGGGGGCGGTGACCATGACCCGCCGTGACGATAGCGGTACGCCGCAGGCACTGGGCGAAGTGGTTGCCGGCGTGGTGCTTAAACGCATGGGGGCCAACACCAAGGCGACCATTGACGATATATCGGCCCGTACCGCCATGATAGAGCAGGCCCTGCCCAAGGGCGTCTCATTCGAGGTGTTCTACGATCAGGCCGACCTGGTGAACAAGGCGGTCGAGACGGTGCGCGACGCCCTCCTGATGGCCTTTGTGTTTATCGTGGTGATCCTTGCGCTGTTTCTGGTGAATCTGCGGGCGACGGCTTTGGTGTTGCTCTCTATTCCCGTCTCCATCGGCCTAGCGTTGCTCGTCATGGCCTACTTTGGCATGTCTGCCAACCTCATGTCCCTCGGCGGGCTGGCGGTGGCAATAGGTATGCTGGTGGATGGCTCTGTGGTGATGGTGGAAAATATCTTCAAGCACCTGACTCAGCCCGACAGGCGCCATCTTGATACGGCGCGGGCGCGCGCCTCGGGCGAAGTCGATCCTCACCACGGCGAGGAAGATGGCCAGGGAGCGGGTGAGCGCGGCGGTATCGCCCTGCGGGTGATGCTGGCCGCCAAAGAGGTGTGCAGCCCCATCTTCTTCGCGACTGCCATCATCATAGTGGTGTTCGCCCCGCTGTTCGCTCTGGAAGGGGTAGAGGGCAAGCTGTTTCAGCCGATGGCGGTGAGCATCATACTGGCCATGGTGGCGGCGCTGTTTGTCGCCTTGATTGGCGTGCCTGCCCTGGCTGTCTACCTATTTAAGCGTGGCGTCACCCTGAGGGAGAGCCCGGTACTCAAGCCTGTGGAGGCTGTCTATCGTAGGCTGCTTAGCGCGACGCTGGCCCGCCCTAAGCTGGTGGTGTTGACCGCGATCATGCTGTTTGGGCTAAGCATGGCGCTGCTGCCGAGACTGGGTACCGAGTTTGTACCCGAGCTGGAGGAGGGCACCATCAACCTGAGGGTGACCCTGGCACCGACGGCGAGCCTGACCACCTCGCTGGATGTGGCCCCCAAGCTAGAGGCTATGTTGATGACCTTCCCCGAGGTCGACTATGCCCTGAGCCGTATCGGGGCCCCCGAACTGGGTGGCGATCCAGAGCCTGTGAGTAACATAGAGGTCTATATCGGCCTTAAGCCGATCGAGGAGTGGGAACACGCCGAGACCCGTCTAGAGTTGCAGCGCAAGATGGAGGAGAAGCTGAGTGTCTTCCCGGGTCTGTTGTTTACCTTCTCTCAGCCCATTGCCACCCGCGTCGATGAGCTGCTTTCGGGGGTGAAGGCACAGCTGGCGATCAAGCTGTTTGGCCCGGATCTCGAGGTGTTATCCAGCAAGGGGCAAGAACTCAGCGAGCTGGTGTCTGGTATTGAAGGGGCAGTCGACGTCTCCCTGGAGCAGGTTTCTGGCGAGGCCCAGCTGGTGGTGCGTCCCAAGCGCGATCTGCTGGCCCGCTACGGCATCAGCGTCGATGAGGTGATGAGCCTGGTGAGTCAGGGTATAGGCGGTGTCAGTGCCGGGCAGGTGATCGACGGTAACGCCAGATACGACATCAATGTGCGCCTGGCCAGCCAATATCGCAGCGCGCCCGATGCGCTGGAAGATCTCCTGCTTAGCGGTGTAAATGGTGCGACCGTACGCCTGGGCGAGGTGGCCGATGTGGTAGTCGAGATGGCGCCACCCAATATTCGTCGCGACGACGTGCAGCGCCGTGTTGTGGTACAGGCCAACGTGTCGGGACGTGACATGGGTTCTGTGGTGAAGGATATCTACGCCATAGTGCCCCAGGCGGATTTGCCACCTGGCTACACGGTCGTGGTCGGTGGTCAGTATGAGAACCAGCAGCGGGCTCAGCAGAAGTTGATGCTGGTGGTGCCCATCTCCATCGCCCTGATCGCGTTGCTACTCTACTTCTCCTTCGGCTCCATCAAACAGGTGGGCCTGATCATGGCTAACGTGCCGCTGGCGCTGATTGGCGGCGTGGTGGCCCTCTATATCAGTGGCACCTATCTGTCTGTGCCTAGCTCTATCGGCTTTATCACCTTGTTCGGGGTGGCGGTGCTCAATGGCGTGGTATTGGTGGATTCGATCAACCAGAGGCGGGCCTCGGGAGAAGCCCTCTACACCAGCGTGTATGAAGGCACTGTGGGACGCTTGCGTCCCGTGTTGATGACCGCCCTGACCTCGGCGCTGGGCCTGATCCCTATCCTGTTGTCGAGCGGCGTGGGGAGCGAGATCCAAAAGCCGCTGGCCGTGGTGATCATCGGCGGCCTGTTCAGTTCTACCGCCCTGACGCTACTGGTTTTGCCGACCCTGTATCGTTGGCTATATCAGACCAAGGCGCTTAAGGCCGACAAGGAACTGGAAGCCTTAGATTAGCAAGATGAAGTGATTCATAGGGGCCAGGGAGGGCCGGAGGCGGCGATGTTTTCAGTTTGCCATCGCAGTCATGTCTCCTTGGTGAAGCTTGGGGGAATGAGACCTCCTCTTTTCAGTCTCCGCTCATTACTAACCTTGTGAGGAGAGACCCTAAGGGGAATTCCCTAAAGTGAACACGCGCGGCAGGAGGCCGCGCTTTTTCGTCTTTTCAAGCTGCTCTTTCAAAGTACTGATCTAAAGTACTGCTTCAAAGTACAACTTCAAAATACTGCTCCAAAGTGCTGTTTCAAAGTGCTGTATTAAACTGTCATTTCAATTGGCTTTAGCTCGATGGTCTTGCCTGCCTAGGGCATGGAGGATTGATACGCTTTGAGCTATATGCCGCTAGATGGACAAACCTCATACACCCTAGATAATGGTTGAAGCAGAGCTTAGCGATAGATGCTTACGTCCCCTCCAGTTATCTCTCATTTTGATTTGATCTGTAACTAGTTTTCTGCATTTTTACCGACGCTTTATCCTTGTTGTATCGCAATTTTCTGTAGTTTTTTGGTGAAATGTGTTAAATTGTTTCACCTAATGCTCAGAGTGAACTCATTTTTGTTCGATTTGGGTCACATCTTTGCTGTCGTCGATAATAATACTAATAACTTTCATGATTTGAGTGCAAATTGTTTTAGTTCGATGTTTATTCATTTTGCTAAGCGTATGAGGCCTCTGGTTTCAATGGTGACTATCTACTTGCCTGACTAAGCGGGTTAGTTGCTTTTGGCCTAAGTGTGCTCTGGTTTCTATACTCATGATGTTGATGGCAGCTTAAAAGCAGAAAACTAAATAAATCAAAGAGGATGAATGATGATTCGCTATACACTTGCAGCTAGTTGTATCGCGCTGGTCCTGAGTGCCAATGCTGGCGCCACGACAGTGGATGAAGAGCTTAAGGCGCTCAAGGCGCGTATCGAGCAGTTGGAAGCCGAGAAAGAGCAGGCGCCCGAAGAGAAGGAGATGGATAAGTCTATCAAGTTTGGCGGCGCGGCCCGTTTCCAATATTCCTATGAGGACTATTCGGACGCCAATACCGATCGCGGCGGTGATTTCGACTTCGACCTCTTCCGTATCGATGTAAACGGTAATCTGGACGACGTTATCTTCTCTGCCCAGTATCGTTGGTTCGAATATATGAATGTGATCCATCATGCCTGGGTCGGCTATAACTTCGATGAGGAGCAGCAGGGTAAGATAGGGGTGACCCAGGTGCCGTTCGGTATCCTGACCTATGCCTCGAACAACTACTTCTTCAGTTCTAACTTCTACCTGGGTCTCGAAGACGATTACGACTTGGGTCTGAACTACACCTATAAGAGTGACAGCAATCGACTTGATCTCGCCTTCTACAAGAATGACGAGCAAGGTGGCCTGGATGGCTACGTGTCGGATCGCACCCACAGATATGCCTATGATGTAGTAGGCGTTCGCCTAGCGGGCGAGGGGATATACGATGCGCCAACCGCTGGCTATGCAGCTGGTGAGAAGAACACCTTCAATGCCCGTTACAGCCATAACTTTCAATTCGACGAGGTTAAGCTTGAGCTAGGCGTGTCGGGTCAGATAGGTCAGCTTGAGATAGAAAACGGCACCAACGGTGACCAGGTTGCCGCGGCGGTACATGGGGTGCTTAACTATGATCGCTGGAACCTTAAGTTGCAGCTCACCGACTACAAGTATGATGTCGATGGCATGGATGTAGAGCGTATGGTGGTCGCCGCCTATGCCTTCTACGATTCTATCCCGGCCGAGGCGACCAGTTATGTGGCCGACCTTGCCTATAGCCTGCCGGTAAAGTGGGGGCCAGTATCAAACCTGACCTTCTATAACGATTATTCCTTGATCACCGACAAGCCGAGTGGTCAGGAAGACACCTTCATGAACGTGACTGGGGTGGCGGTTACCGCGGGTGGCCTGTATACCTACTTTGACTTTGTGGTCGCCGAGAATCAGCCTTTCATCGGCGGCTCTATGGTGGGTGATGGCGGCACTAATAAGCGCTTTAACATCAACTTCGGCTACTATTTCTAGCCTGCTTGGCCTAGCCGCCAAATAAAAAACCGCATCTTAACAGGACAGGATGCGGTTTTTTTCTGCCCATCGGCGAGGGTGAGCTTAGGGTTTATACCAATCACAGTAAACATGTGATCAGAAATAGCGCAGGAAAAACGCTTGAGAACAAAGCAGGATTTTTAGATAAGTAGTTATTCTACAATTAAAAATACTAATACCGTTATCGAGCGTTTTAACAAGCTAGAATGATCAATTGTTTATTACGATTGGTATTAGGGCGAGGCCTGCTGAAGTTGAATAACGCCGAAATGGTGTTGCTATCAAAGCCCCGCAGGGCGAGGCTTACAGCGGTATTTGCTGCGTTACAGTTCTTGCGAAGGACTAGGGCCATTCGCTGCAAACTGTGCCTTGCATCTATCCACTTTAAGCACACGCAGAGCAAGTACGGGACTTATTCGCACCTTCCTTAGCTGTCGCTTAACGCATAGCCGCCCTTGAGGTGGGCTATCTTGTTAAAGCCGAGTCTGTGCAGCGCCTGGGCCGCCACCAGTGAACGACTGCCGCTACGGCATACCAGTACCCACTCGGCATCACTCTCCTGTTTGTGCTCCTGTACGAACTGCACCAGCCTGGTCATTGGCACGTTGATGGTCTGCTCACCCAGGGCGCCCAGCTCATGTTGCAGGGCGTATTCATGGGGCTCGCGAATATCCAGCAGCTTAATCTCAGGTGACTGACCTACTTGCAGCCTGAGCGTCTGGCTGTCGTACTCCTTCACCTTGGCCTTGTCGCAATCGCCTGTGTAGGCGCCGCAGATGATCTCGCTGCCGGCTTCATCCCTGAGATGGGTATCGAGTCTGGCCTTGTGCTGCTCAAATTGCGTCATGGAGAGGGCGCCGTTAATCGTCTCGTTGAGCAGCGGGTTAACCCTAAATTCGGCGGCGAAGCTGGTGGTGAACTCGTTGTTGTAGTCGTGGCTCGGGCAGAGCAGGGTGTCTTCGCCTATCAGGCTGTGTAGTAGCTTGAGGCTGTTGTACATCTGCTTGGCGCAGCTGGTGTCGAAGTTGGTGCGTCCCAGGCTGCCCATCAAGACGAGATCGCCGCAGAAGGCGTAGATCACCTCGCCCTGGGGCGAGCACAGCAGCAGGCTGATGCTGTCATTGGTGTGGCCAGGGGTGGCCAGCTTTACCAGCGACAGGGCGCCAAGGCTTATCATCTGCGCCGGTCTGGCGCCTATCTCAGCGATCTGATGTGCCTCTGGCCAGCCAAGATGATCGCTTGACTGCTCGGGTAGATAACGTGTGGCCAACTCCACACGTCCCGAGACGTGATCGGCGTGGCCGTGGGTATCGATAAAGGCGATGGGAGCTAGCTGCTGGCACTGCAGCAGGGTGTCGATACGGCTACTCAGCTCGGGCAGGGGATCGATCACCACGGCTTGTTTGCTCTGCTGATCGGCGTAGATCCAGCTGCAGCTTGAGCCCGACTTGAGATGAACCAACCCGTTAAGCGGCTGTTTATCTGTAAGGGCGTCATTGCCGCTCAAGGTCAGGCAGCTGTTGCCCAAGGCGTTAGCGGCAGACTGGATGCGCTCGCAGGCCTGATCGACCTCAGCCTGGGTCATGGCCGGGCCGAATGAGAGGCGAATGGCCGACTCGCTCTGCCAGGCGGGCAGCCCCATGGCGTCGAGCACGAAGCTGCGGGTCACCTTTGAGCTGCAGGCCGAGCCTGAGCTGACGCGGATATTGGCGGCGTCGAATAGATCCATGATCTCCTTGCTGCTAAAGCCGGGCACGGCGAAGTTTAAGGTGGTGGGCACGCTGTTATCGAAGCTATGGTTAAACACCAGCGTCGGGAAGGCGCGGCGTAGCGCCTGAGCGAGCTGCTCGCGGTAGCCTTTAAGCGTTGCATGGCCATAGAAGGCGCTGTCTTGCTCGGCCAGTAGCATGGCGAACACCTCGTTGAGCGCCGCCATGCCCGGCAGGTTCTCGGTACCCGATCTCAGTCCGCCTTCCTGACCACCGCCGGCGATAAAAGGGGTGAAAGGCGCGCCATCGCGAATATAGACCAGGCCGATCCCCTTGGGTGCATAGAGCTTATGACCGCTGAAGGGGGCATAATCTATGCTGGTTTGCGCCAGTGCCAGCGGGCGTTTACCCAGCGCCTGGACACAATCCACCATCCAGAACACCTCAGGATTGTGCTGACGAATGCAGGTATCCAGGGCATCGAGATCTTGATACACGCCGGTTTCGTTGTTGACCGCCATGGTGCAGATCATCAGGGCGTTGGGCACCTCTTTGGCGATGAAGTCGCGATCCAGCTCGCCATGCTCATCGACCGGAATCGCCTTGAGCTGGGCGCCTATCTCCAGCAGCTCATTCCAGTGGGCAAGGGAGTTGGGCACCGCCTTATGTTCGGTGGCACCATAGAGCAGGCTGTATTGCCTGTTTGGCTCCAGGCTGGCCTTGGCCTTGATGAGGGCTGAGAGGATGGCGGTCTGAATGCCTTCTGTGGCGCCGCTGGTAAAGATGAGTTTGCCCTGAGCGCTGCCCAGCAGCTGTTTGGCCCGCAGGCGGGTCTGCTCCATCAGGCTCTTGGCCTTCAGGCCTGTGATATGGCTGCTCGAGGGGTTGCCGAAAAGCTCCTCCATGGCGCCAAGCGCTGCCTTGGCGGCCTGGGGTAAAACGGGCGTAGTCGCGTTGGCGTCGAGGTAGATCTGGCTAAGCGGGGATGTGTGATGCATGGGATACTCGCTGCTGATTATTTTTATTATTAGAAAAAATTCTCATATAACAAATTGGTATATGTAATTCGATGTGGCTATATTAGCAGCTTGTGAGTAATGATCAAGATCATGTTTTTGCCGCCCATAGGGCGAAATGTGTGTTGTTGAAGGACGGTGGGGGATTTGGTGAGAGGCGCTAGGACCTGTTTATCTTTCGCGTTCATTTTTGCAGCATTCTGTATCGATTTTATACAAGGCAGAGCGATTGTAATTTAGTGTGCTACATAAATGAGCGATAACGCAGTAGAAAAATGATACAGACGCTGCCCGCAGGGTTCGTCTTGAGCACGTTCAACGCTTTGTTACTCGGCTTTTATATAGAATAACTATACTCCAAGCCTCCTGCCGCGATTTGAACGTGCTCAATTAGAACAAAATTTGTTCTCAAAAGGTCAACAGGCCCTAGGGCGCAGATAAGCTAATTTGCACAAGATCTATTGCGCCTCCTAGCTGATTTGCCTAAGAGCTGATATCTCCAACAGAGGGGGTGACAATTTGTATCAGATGAATGGGCTATTGAATGGCCGACTGAATGGGCGACGGGAAGTGAACATGCCCGCGACATGCGCGGGCATCAGGGGGATTAGATCTTGACCTTGATCACCACCTTTCTCACCGCCTGCGGGGTCGCCGAGACGCCAGGCATATGCATGTCCTGGGGAAAGAAGAGGGCAAACATCCCCGCCTTGAAGGGGATAAAGGCGGCGCGCGCCTTGTTGGACTCATAGTCATATTCGGCGTAGTCATGCTTGTCATAATAGGGCTTAGTTGGTGTCTGATCCGCCAGAGGCAGATAGCCAAACTCCTCCTCGCCGCTCACCACATACTGGACGTCGATATATTTACGATGCACCTCGAAGGGCTCTACCTCTCTGGGCTTGGTTTCATAGTCGTTGACGATGACAAAGATATCTTTGCCTTCAAGCTCATAGTTGCCCACGGGCAGCTGAGTAAAGTCTGTCTCCTTGAGGTGCAGCAGCGCCTTGGCAATGCGCGGCCCCAGGTGGGTGTAATGTACCAGGTTATCTAGGGTGTCTAAGATCATGGTTGGATGCTCAGGCTGGTAAGATGCAATTAAAGTGGCAACAGTGTAGCAGGCTTTTCGACGGGCAAGATAGCTTCAGCATTAGCACGTGTCGATCTTTGCCCTAGCGGCTGGGCGGCTGAATGTTGCAGCTCTGCCTAAAGGCCTGCCACCACTTCACATGTCTGCGCATCTGGGTCTTGAGCTGCTCTGGCAGGGCATCAGGCTGCTGGCCGAAATAGTGGTCGATGAAGGGCTGATGGCTGCTGCCTTCGAACAGGGAAAGTAGCGGCTCACTCAGGCGGTAATGTAGCTGGTTGAGCTGCGACAGATAGGCCTGGGTTTGCGCCAGGTAGTATTTATGAAACACATTTTGCAGTATCTCCTGTTTGCGGTTGGCATGACCGGGGCGGTAGGCGACCGACGCGCTATGTGTTGACAGATAGTCGTTGAGGGAAAGGAGCTGCGCCTGGCTGTAGGCCAGGGCTCGCAAGTACCTCTGCAGAAGCGTTTGGTGGGCCATGAGGGCGAGCGCGGGTTCTATCTGCGTCGTGTCTATCTGCTGCCACAGCCCCTGAGTGATGTTGCGCTTGATGCTAAGCAGCTGGCCTATGGCCGACTCGAGCTCGAAGCGACCGGCGCGCATCTCGCCGAGCACCAGAGAGTCGTAGCCGATAAACAGACTCTTAGTGATACTCCTGTCTCTGGTGAGCACCCGATTAAAGTATTGCATCGCATTATCTTGTTTCTGCTCAAGCGCGCGCGTCAGCTTAGTCTTCAGTGGGCTGGGCTCTAGGGTGTCGATGCAGGCGGGCGCCAGTTGAATAAACTTTATCTGGTAGATGAGTTGCTGGCTGGGGGGGGGGGCCACCTTGCCGAGCGTGCTGTTGTGGTCTGCGATGAGGCGACCTAAGGGACAGTGACCCAGAGACAGAGTCTCGAGTATCGAGATGGTGATAGGGGCCTGCTCTGTTATTTTGGCCTTGCCGAGTTGTAGTGGCTCGAAAGGAGGCGGTGAGTAGGCTTGGTCGATCACATGGGCCAGGCGCTGACTATAGTCTTGCCAGAGATAATCTACATCCTTGGCTCGCTGACAGCCAGCTAGCGACAGCAAGAGGCTGATGAACATAAGGGTCTTGAGCATCGAGGTGACGTGAGTCTGCGGCAAGTTGCCCCCTTAAGAGATTGTTGGCCTTAGACTCGTCTCTATTGCTCGCTTGTCTCAAGGGTCAGCTGCAGGCCGTGGGCCTCAAAGCCAGCACTGAGGCGGGAGATGAGCCTGTCGTTGAGTGATAGGCTAACCCTGATGGCCTCAGTGTCGGTCACTATCTCCAGGCCTTCGAGTCTGGCATGGCAACGGATAATATCTCTATAGGCGATTAGGCTCTGCTTGCCAAGGGAAGCACTGCCCGTGAGAGGAATATTGGCAAAGGCGATCGCTTGGGGGGTAAAAATGATCTCTTGTTTCAGCAGGGCGCCAGCCCACACAAGCATGACCAGGCAGTAACCCATGAAGAGTAGCCATTCACCGTCTAAGTCACTCAAAAAGAGCTGCTTAATGATAAACAGGCTGGCCGTCAGCGTGATGATGCCGTAGGCGAGTGTTTGGTTGGGCTTAATTTTTACCGTGTCGTCCATTTTGTTCCTTAGTGACCTCCTGCCACCGGCCTATTTTAATCGCGCTGACAAGTTTAGTGCAATTCTTATAGAATGGCTTTTGGCATGCACACAGATAAATTCAGGGAGCCGAGTTAGGTGCTTAAGTTACGTTTTCTCGCCGGGCCGAAAGCCTACAAACAGATCGCCGAGCAGGGACTGAAACCCGAGCTATTTACCCAGGTGTTGGTGGCGTCGGGTGGGCCCAAATGGCTAGGTATCGCCGCGCTGGATAAGTATCTGTTTGGCACCTTCTTCAAGGCGAGACAGACTCCGCTCCATACCCTGGGCGCCTCTTCTGGTGCCTGGCGTCTGGCCTGTTTGGCACAGCAAGATCCCTTGGCGGCCTACGAGCGCCTGGAGCGGGAATATATTGGCCAGCGTTACGAGACCAAACCCAGCGCAAGCGAGGTGTCGCATACGGTGGCGGGGAGCGTCTCGGGCATATTGGGGGCGCAGTAGGGGGCGGATATCGTCGGCAATCCTGTGATCAAGAGCCATTTCATCGCCTGTCGTGGCCGTCATCTCAACCGCCTGTCTCACAGGGCCGCCCTGGGGGCTGGCCTTGCCACCACTGCGGTCACTAATCTGCTGAGTCGGCGGACCCTGGGATGGCATTTTGAACGTTATCTGTTTGGTAGCGGCGGCGCCGCCTCACCCTATAACGAGTTAAGGGATCTGCCGGGTCGTCATCTTCCCCTCACCGGGGAGAACATCGCCCCGGTCTTGCTGGCCACCGGCTCTATCCCTTGGGTACTGGCACCTGTGACGCGTATCGAGGGTGCGCCTGTCGGCCACTACTACGACGGTGGCATCACAGACTATCACTTCGATCTGCCACTGGCCCATGCGCCAGGGCTGACGCTTTATCCCCACTTCTACAGCAAGATTCTGCCCGGCTGGTTCGACAAGTCGCTGCCCTGGCGCAGCGCCAAACGCAACTATGACAACGCCCTGATCTTGGCCCCTAGCGAGGCCTATTTAAAGCAACTTCCCTATGGCAAGTTGCCCGACAGAAATGACTTCAGCCGCCTGAGTACGGAGGAGCGGATGCGCTATTGGCGACAGGCGGCGCAGATGAGTGAAGTACTGGCAGAAGACTTAGATAAGGTATTAAAAAGTGGTGATATTATGCGTTACATTAACACTTTCTAATTAATTGGCTGCAACAAAAGGGAATCTTTTAGGGTCTAATAAGCGAAGGACCGGGTATTTTGATTGGTATGGCATCGCCGATCCAATAATGGCATTTCGAGCAGTAATTTCGACAACTGCTACACTTTATCATTATTGCTCCTTGGTTATTTTTTAGTCGTACTGACTCGACACTCACGGCGATCACCCACCAAGGGGGAGGAGGTTGCTATGTTGACTCAAGAGATGGCGTTGATCACCCGCGACGAACTACTTTTGCCCGATGGCAGAATAGAGATACGAGTGGCGGGGCCTAGCAGCTTGAAACTGATTGCCGAGGTGCTCAAGGGGCACTTTCCGCTAGCCTTTGCCATGTCTCGCCCTCAGGCGAATCCCCCCTGTTATCCACTGGCGACTCAGTGCGAGATCATAGATTTCAATCAACTCGAAGACGACTGTCTGGGCCTGGTGCTGGAAGGTAAGCAGAGGGTGAAGATCTTCTCGGCGGCCAAGCGACGTGACGGTAACTGGATAGCCAGAACTCTGAGTTGCAGCAATTGGCGCGAAGAGCCCATCAAGGGTGAATTTGAGCTGATCAGTGCAGCATTAGAGCAGTTCTATCTGGTCAACCCCGCCCTACAGGAGCTCTATGGTGATCTGCATCTGGAAGATGCTACTTGGGTCAGCCAGCGTTGGCTCGAGGTGCTACCGCTTTATAACCGTGATAAGCAGGTGCTGGTCAATCAGCCCGATTGCCATAAGACTATGGATTTCGTGCTGGAGCTGATCAAGTCCCACGCGGGGCAGTAATACCGATCTCATGGTCATCCTAGCCGGTTAAAACGCTCGATGAGGGCGTTGCTCTTTTCGATTGCAGAGTGGCTAGGACTTGTATAAAAGCGATACAGAATGCTGCAAGCGTGAACGCTAAAGATCAACAGGCCCTTGTCATCGAAAATCCTGTCTGGTTCTCAAAGGTTTTTTCTGCGCTAGATTTGAACACTCACTCATTGTGATTGGGATAATTTGCTCTCATCCGGGCGGCAATTTTTGTTACCATGGTCGCTCCTTCATCTTTAGGCCTTTCTGTCATGGTGCGCGCGGCTCAAGCCTCCTTTATCGTCTTACCTCAAACAGCCAATCCCCCGGCGAGCGTTTACGACTATTTCTGTCAGCGGTTCGATAATATTCCAGCTGACGTCTGGCGAGAGCGTTTCAATGCGGGCAAGGTGCATTGGCAAGACGGTCAGGCGCTGGCACTCAGCACCGCCTATCGGCCACAACAGAAGGTGTATTACTACCGCGAGGTCGCCCATGAGGTGACGCCTCCCTATAGCGAGTCTATTCTGTATCAAGATGAGCAGATAGTGCTGGCCAACAAGGCGCACTTCATGGCCCTGCACCCCGGGGGAGAGGTAATTAATCAGTGTTTAATCAACCGTCTAAGGGTACGTACCGATTGTGATCAGCTGATCGCCGCCCATCGGCTGGATCGCGCCACCGCGGGCATTGTGCTGCTGGTCAAGCAGAGTGAGCGCCGCGACGCCTATCATGGGTTGTTTCGTCATGGGCAGATTACCAAGGAATACCAGGCCTTGGCGCGGCTCACTCCTGAGTTACTGGCGGAGCATAACGCCGGGAAACTCGGCCTGCCCAAGCGTTGGACGGTGAAGAATCGTATCGACAAGGGAAGCCCCAGCTTCACCATGCGCATCGTCGAGGGTGAGGCCAATAGTCACTCGGAGATCGCCCTGGTGAGCGTCGAGGGGGAGATAGGTCGCTTCGAGCTGATGCCGGTCACAGGTAAGACCCACCAACTGCGGCTGCACATGAACAGCCTGGGCATGCCTATTCTCAACGACAACTTCTATCCCGTTCTTCAGCCCAAAGGCAGTGAGGATTATGAACAGCCGATGAAGCTGCTGGCGCGTCGCCTGGCTTTCACGGATCCTGTGACGGATCGGCAGCTGGATATCAGCCTGCCGGAACTCTCACTCTAGAGGCCTCGCCGGATAAGACTTAGCCGTTACGAGACTGGCGTGGCGGCAGGAACTCAGTGGTACTCATGTCGCCATGGAGCACGGCGATTTTCGAGGGGGCGCCATCTTTAGCGAAGCTCACCACACCTATGCCACTGGCGTTGATCAGCCGCTGACTGCGCATGCCGTTGGGGCGTCGACCGCGAATCGACATGCGTTTGCGTTTGGTAAACCAGTTGAGCGGCGAGAAGTGACCATAGAGCCAGCCGTTCAATTTGTCGAATACGGGTAACAGCTTCTCGGGAAACTGATTCTTGATGCCGCTCGAGGTGATCTGATAGATCTGCGGTCCCTGAGTGCGAAAGCGGATCCCTATGTCGTAGGCGAAGGAGTAATGCACATCGCCCGAAAGGATCACGAACTGCTGGGGCGTCTTACGATGCAGGAAGATGCTCAGCAGGGTGTTGGCCGTGCCGGGGTGGGCCATCCAGTTTTCGGCGTCCACCAGGAGGGAGGCGCCGATAAAGGTGGCGGCGCGCTGCACCGCCTCGATCAGCTTTACGCCGAACATGGGCGCCGCCGAGACGATAATCACCTTCTCCTGTCCCACTAACTGCTGCTGAAGCTCCATCAGGGCTTCCCAGTCCATCAGACCAGATGGCTTGGCCAGGTTAGACTCGCTGCGCCAACGCTGGGTGCGGGTGTCCAGTACCACCAACTTGGGGGAGGTATTGAGGCTGTAGTGCCACTCGTCAAAATCCAGTAGCGCCTCGATTAAGGCGTCGTGTTGCGCCTCCTCGCGACTGACGAGAAACTGCTTGAGCTGGGGCAGAATGTCGCCGCTAAACTTGCGCTTTTGATTCCCCAGGCCCTGAAACACCAGATAACCGATCAGTGCATTGCCTATGATGCGTTTCGAGAAGGGGTGGCCATAGGCCGCCTGTTCCCATTTGGCGGTGAGGTTCCAGTCGTCTGTGATGTCGTGATCGTCGAAGATCATGTAGGTGGGCAGATGTGCCAGCAGGCGACGCACCTTGGTCAGCCCCGCCTTAAACTCCAGCAGGTGTAGCCACTCCTTCTGCCATCTCTGCTGATTGCTGGGTGACAGGCCTGTCACCTCCTTGGGGATATCGATCAACTGCCACAGCTCGGGTGACCAGCTAAGCAGGTAGAGGGCGACTATCTCGGACAGACTCACCAGGTGATTCTCGGCGCTCGATGAGGTGAAGATGGGGTGATTGATATACCAACGTACCAGTGCGCTGCCCGCAGGATATTCGGTGCGAGGCAGTAGCTTCTTGTGGCGTTGATACATGGCCGCCGGATGATAGCTTATCTGCTTACTGTGGCCGAGTGGTGCCTGCTGAAACTCCTCCTCGTACAGGCCTAATTTTTTTATGACCTTGCCGATGGCGAATAGCATGGGGCCGGCGACATCGTCGACATAGATCTGATCGCCGCTGAGCATCATCAGCGCCGGCCGTTTTGCCGCATCTGGCGCGATTTCCACTTGGGTATCGGCGGCGACCATAGCATCGCTGCTGTGATGATGAGCGTTGCGACAAGAGCCGTGCAGCAGGGTGTCTATCTCAGGCTTTATCACGAAATCCGGGCATTCGCTGTCGCCATAGGTCAGTTGCTCGATCGGTGCGAGCAGATCCCCATGTTGGCTGTCGCTGAGCCGGTAGGGAATACTCGTGTCGACAGGGTTGAGTCCGGGCTGGCTAAGATGGATCAAATAGAAGAAGGCGTGAGTGCCGAGTTCGAGACACTCGACGGCGTCCCCCTCAAGCAAGTGCCGAGTCTCGCCCAGGGTGAGCGTTAACTGTGACAGCGGCGCACTGGTCACCAGGGTGAGAGTGAAATGGTCTGCGTCGCAGTGACGCAGCATGGGCCCGGTCAGCAGCAGAGGTAGTGTCATATCAGTCGGCGAGGGTGCAGATCATAGGGTCGGCGCCATAGCCCCAGGTGATGCGCGCCTCGCCATGGTGTTCCCACAGCGCTTCGTTGCGTCCCTGATAGCGGCTGCCGCTGGCGCTAGGCTGGCTGACCATGAGCGAGACGCTATCGCCAAATTCGGCGATGAGGGTTGCAGGCTCGGTGGCGAAATAGCTGACCATCACCTGTTTGGCGGCGATACCGTCGCATTGGTAGCTGACCTCGGCAGTGGGGGCGATAAGATGATATCTGGCTTGCAGTTCGGCGATACGCATCTGGTAGTTGTCGCGCACGCACTGTGTTTTATCTTCACTCTTCCAGCACTCGTTACGGCCCTTTATCCAGCCGCGTTGTTCGGCTTTCAACATGGGTGGATGCTCGTTGACGGCCTTGGTGCTGGCTGCCTGGAACACCTTGGACATCTGTTGGTCAAGCGCGGCCAGATCAGCGTCATGGCAGATTAGGGTCTCTATGCTGGAAAGCTTATCGCTGTCACAGTCGAAGCTGGGGTGACTCCTGTGGCTGTCTGTCGTCTCGGCAGTGCTCTGATGCTGAGCTTGAGTGTGAGTTAGAGCTTGAGAGGCCTGCAGGCTGCAGGCCGGTAGCAGTACGCCCGCAACGACGACTAACAATAATCTGTTCATGGTTAAGCTCCAAGCTTGGGCCAGATATCCTTGATAACACATGAGCATATCCTGTTGCGCCGGGCGCGGCAAATCCATGGCGCCTGTTTATCTACAAGTGTTTGGCGCGAGTCGAGGGCTATGACGCATGCTTGCACGCTGTGAGCTGTGAACAATCCAGGGCTGGGCGTGTTTAGAGAGGTCAGCAGGCCAAAACAGAACTTAGATATGACACGAGAGATTAAACTCGCTTCATGGGGCACATAGGTGTGAGTCCAGTTTAGCCGATACTGTCTTGCTGCTATGATGAGTGAATAGGTGGCTCCAGGCAGGAGATTAGCAATGAAACTTCGCATCATACTCAATGGTAAGAAGGCCGGTGACGAGGTGCTTCGTCAGGCGATCGACAGGGTGCGGGCCGATCACGAGATTCAGGTGCGCGTGACCTTTGAAACCGGGGATGTGGCCCGGCTGGTGGATGAGGCGATAGCCGAAGGCTGCCATCGCCTTGTCGCGGCGGGTGGTGACGGCACGGTGAATGAGTTGGTGGACGCCCTGATGCGGCATACCAGCGACGAACGCTGCGAGCTGGCACTCTTGCCTATGGGGACGGCCAACGACTTTGCTACCGCGGCCAGGGTGCCAGGCGACTTCGAGGAAGCGCTGCGTCTGGCGGCCCAGGGAGAGGCCTATGGCGTCGATGTGATTCGGGCCAATGACAGGTATGTGGTGAATATCGCCAGCGGCGGTTTCGGTGCCCAGGTCACGGCCAACACGCCGGTGGCGCTGAAACACTTTCTCGGGGGCGGTGCCTATACCCTGTCCGGGCTGGTGCAGGCGCTTAACTTCAAGCCCTATGACGGCGAGTTTATTATTCATGGCGAGGCCAGTACCCAGCAGCTGCTGGTGGGCGCCGTGTGTAACGGACGTCAGGCCGGTGGTGGTCAGCTGTTGGCGCCGGATGCCTATATCAACGATGGCCTGATGGATCTGGTGGCCCTGCATCACTTTCCCATCGAGGCCCTGGCGCAGGTGATCGCCGAGCTGCAGGCGCCTAAGGTCGATAATCAGTATGTGAAGTATCATCGCGATACCCAGGCCAGCTGGCGCTCCACCCCGCCCATGCCCATTAATCTCGATGGCGAGCCCATCGCCGAGTCGCGGGTGGATTTCGAGGTGCAGGCAGCGGCGATTGCCATGGTGCTGCCCAAGGATTGTCCCATGCTCCAGCCGGGCAGCAAGCCAATAACAGAGAAGTGAATTGATGTTGAAGATAATGATCACAGGCGCCACAGGCCTCTTGGGTAGAGCCTTGGTCGAGAGATTTGCCGATGAAGCGGTGACAGTGCTGGCCTGCGGTTATTCGCGGGCCGAAGCGGGCATGCATAGACTGGATCTGACCGATGCACAGGCGGTGAGCCAGTTTATCCAGACCCATAGACCGGATGTGATATTACACTGCGCGGCCGAGCGGCGGCCCGATGCGTCCGAGCGTGACCCGTCGGCGGCAAAGGCGCTTAACCTGGCCGCCACCCGGCAGCTTGCCATGGCCGCCAAGGCCAATGGCGCCTGGGTCTGTTATATCTCTACCGACTATGTGTTCGACGGTACCTCGCCCGATTACGGCGAGGAGGCGCAGACTAATCCACTGAACTTTTACGGCGAAACCAAGCGTCAGGGAGAGCTGGCACTGCTAGATGCCTCCGGCGACTTTGCCGTGCTGCGCCTGCCGATCCTCTATGGGCCGGTCGAGTCGATAGAGGAGTCGGCGGTGTTGGTGATGCTAAAGCTGTTGGCGACTCAGACGCCGAGCTCGCAAGATGACTGGGCGGTGCGCAGCCCCACCTCAACCCTGGATATTGCCGGCGCCCTGGTTAAGTTGGTGGCGCGCCAGCAGCGGTTAGGTGATGTGGCGGGCATCTATCATTTCAGCGGGAGCGAGCGGATGACCAAGTATCAGATGCTCAACAAGATGGCGGAGCTCTTGGGGCTGAGCTGCCGGCATGTTTCGTCCCTGTCATCTCCCAACGACAGTGCCCAGCGGCCGAAGGATTGCAGCCTGAGCATGGCGCGCCTCAACTCTTTGGCAATAAAGAGTGAAATCGATTTCGAACAGGGGGTAAAATACAGCCTGTCCCGCTCGGGCGATGCCCTGGCGAAGATAGGATTAGCCTTTGATATGAAATAGGAATCTAATGTGACGACTCTGAGTTACGGCCGCTACCGCGCCGCCGACCAACTGGCCCTGCTGCGCATCATGGCCCTGATGCTGAAACTCTGTCTCACCTTCCTGTTTGCCGACACCTTTGGCTTGTCGCTTCACAGTCCGGCGCTGAACCTGACCCTGATCCTCGAGGGGTTCTATTTAAGCTTTACCTTCTGGCTGAGAAAGCCCCTGCTCAGCAGCGACTCGGGGCTGTTTATCGCCCTGGTGCTCGACACCCTGTTATGGATCTCCTGGCTCTACTTTTCCGGTGGTGCCACCAACGCCTTTATCTCCCTGTTACTCTTGCCGATAGCCATTGCCGCCGTGCTGCTGCCCTTCTGGGCCCCCTGGTCTCTGGCCCTGCTGTCGAATGTGGCCTACAGCCTGATGCTGTTTAACATGCCCCAGAGTGCCATGAGTCACCACGGCATGGACATGCAGTCTCACTATCTGGGGATGTGGGTCAACTTTATCATCTCATCTTTGGTGTTGACCACGAGTGTGGCCTTGCTGGCCAAACGTATGCGGCGTCAGGATGCACAGCTCGCCTTTATGCGCGAGGCCCAGTTACGTCAGGAGAAGTTGATCGCCCTAGGTACCGCCTCGGCGCAGATGGCTCATCGGCTGGCGACCCCATTGGCTAGCCTGAGGTTACTGGTAGATGAGTTGCAGGAGGAGGGCGATAGTCCTGCGCTGCAGGAGATGAAGTCTGCACTGGCGGTGTGCGAATCCACACTGACGGCGCTGCGCAGCGCTACCGAATCGATCCGCGAGGGCGCGCAGCGCCTGGAGTCGGCCGAGCAAGTGCTGAGCGGCCTAACTGAGCAGGTCAACCTGCTGATGCCGGCGGTGAATCTATCGCTTCAGTCTGTTAAAGGCTTGGACAAGCTTCGGCTAAGGGTCGACGCCAGTCTGCAGCCCGCGTTACTGGCGCTCATCGAGAATGGCGCCAGGGCGAGTCAGGAAACGACAGGCGAGCAGAGGGTGACCTTCTCGGCTCAGCGTCAGGGGGATGAGCTGGTGCTTGGGGTGCGTGACTTTGGTTCGGGTATCCCGGCGCCGTTGTTGCAGCAGCTTGGCCATCAGATCGTCGAACAGCCCAAGGGGATGGGCGTTGCCCTCTTGCTTAGTCATGCGAGCCTGGAGCGTCTCGGCGGGCGATTGATCCTCGGCAGTCATGTGGATGGCGGCGCCGTGGCCCAGGTCTATTTGCCGATACAGGGGGGGGCATGAAACGACTCTTGATCATCGAAGATGAACCGAGCTTTGCCGGGATCCTGGCGCGGCGCATGAGCAAGCACGGTTACGAGTGCGCGTTGGCGCACGATGCCACTCAGGCGCTACTCAAGGCCCGTCAGTTTAAACCCAGCCATATTCTGCTGGACATGAAGCTGGCCGACGACAATGGCCTGGCGCTCATAACCCCGCTCAAGGGCGCCGTGCCCCAGGCGGTGTTGGTGTTGTTGACCGGCTATGCCAGCATAGCCACCGCCGTCGAGGCGATGCGCCTTGGCGCCGACAACTACCTGACCAAGCCTGCCGATACCGCCACCCTGCTCAAAGTGCTGGACGACAAGGCGCCCAAGGCGATCGCTCCCGAGGTGGATGAGGCGCCCCTGAGTCCCAAGCGGGTCGAGTGGGAACATCTGCAGCAGGTGTTGACCGCCAACAAGGGCAATGTGTCGGCGACGGCGCGCCAACTTGGGATGCACAGGCGAACCCTGCAACGCAAGTTACTCAAGAAGCCGCTGGATATCAGTCAATAACCAGATTGGATCATTGTCCTAGCGAGTCTTTCGCCCCATAATTTGATAAAAGATGTATTTTTTATGTTTATTATTAGGGTTTGAATTGCTCTCCGTTGGCCTCTATGCTCTAAGACATGGCTAGTTCACAGGCAGGTGCGCTTGACCTTAGGTCGAGACGCTAGGAAGGCGATTTCGTTATCCTGAGAAAAGGAAAGACGATGTCGACAGATTCTTTGTACAGCAGTGAGCGCTTTCTTCTCGATAATCCTATCGATCTCATCTCACTCGATAAATGGCAGAAAACCGTCAACCTGTTGGCCCAGGTGTTTAACGCACCGGCTAGCTTCCTGGTGCAATATACCCCCAAGGGATTTCAGGTGACCATCGCCAGTAAACAGGTCAGCAATCCCTACCCGCCGGGAGTGGTGATCGCACCCGATACCAATATCTTCTGTCGGCGTATCGTCGAGACCCGCTCGGATCTCTATGTGCCCGACGCCAAGATAGATCCCTGCTGGGAAACCAACCCCGAGGTGCAGAAAGATGGCTTCTCCTCCTATCTCGGGGTGCCGGTGTTTTGGCCCGATGGTAGCTGTTTCGGCACCTTCTGCGTGATGGATCGCGACAAGACAGATTACCAGGCCAGCTATTTCGAGCTGATCCACCAACTCAAGGAGATCATCGAGGCGGATCTCGCCCTGCTGGATATCTATGGTGAACTCAAGCAACTGGCCCACCTGGATGAGCTGTGCCATATCAATAATCGTCGTGGATTTAAGGGGCTCGCCAGGCAGCGCATGAAGCTTGCTCAGCGAAACGAGAGCCGTCTGGCGATGCTCTATATCGATGTCGACGACTTCAAGGGGATCAACGACGGCCACGGCCATTCGGTGGGCGACGAGGTACTCAAGTTGCTGGCGGGGATCATCAAGCAGAGTGTACGCGGCTCGGACGTGGTGGGGCGCATCGGTGGCGATGAGTTTGTGGTGCTGCTCATGTGTCAAAATGACGAGGATGTGATTGCCACCGAGACGCGCATCATGAAGGGGCTGGATAATGCCATGCTCGACAGCCATCTGCCCGAGGTCTCTGTGACCATAGGCCACAAGATAGCGGATCAGGATGTCCGCCTGGATGTCCTGTTGGCGCAGGCCGATGAGGATATGTTTAGGCGTAAGCGCGATAAACAGGCCCTCTAGATAAAAAAATCCCCGAGCGTGCAGGGTGCTCGGGGACGGGAGCGCAGTGGAGGGTTCCCAAAACGAGTTAATGCTTTAGAAGCGATATTCGCCGGTGAGCCAGGCATTGAGCCCTGTGCCCGGCATGCGTTGTCCTGGCGTTAGGTCGGCATTGAACACCCGGTTGTAGCCGCCGAGGTGATCTTCATAGTCGATGTCGAACAGGTTGTTGATCCCCGCCTTAATCAGCCAGTTCTGCCCGTCGTAGGCCAGCATCAGGTTGACCAGGCCGTAGCCTGCGCTGGTTTGCTCGGCCTGGCTCTGTGAGACCTTGTCCTGAGCCGCCACCATGACCCCCTCGATGCGGGCCGACCAGTTACCCTCTGTGAAGTTGAGCCCCAGATTTACCCGTGGCGGCGCAATGCGGTACAAGTTATCGTCGATGTCGCGGCGCTCGCCACTGACATAGCTGGCCATAAGATCCAGTTGCCATTGGTCGGTGAGCTCGTAGCTGGCGTTAATATCCATACCCAACAGCTGGGCATCGACATTGGCAAATTCCATGGGATCTTGGTTACCCATCATGTTGGCGGCCATGATCACCGCAGGATCATTCGACTTCACTCCCTGGATATAATCGTCGATACGATGCAGGAAGATGCGTGGGCTGATGTTCAGTCCCTGGCGGTTGAAGTCGGCACCTAGCTCCAGCTGATAGGCGGTTTCCAGGTCGAGATCCACCTTGCCCACATAGGTGCGACCGTCGGCGAGTCCACCTGTGGACTCCATCGGGATCCACAGGTATCTCTGCTGGTAGCTGGCACTGTCTTGTTTGCGGGCCAGCCCCAGTATCCAGGTTAACTCCCCGTTGACGTGGTAACGGCCGTTGATCACCAGATCCACCCCAGTTTGAGCCTGGGCGCGATCGGCCTGGTTATATCTGTCCATCAAGGCTTTGATAGCGGGCATGGCGCCGGCCATGGAGTGACTGACCTCGTCGGCTTCGCTGCGGTAGTGTTTTACCCTGGCGCCCAACTGCCAGTGCCACAGATCGAACTCCTGTAGCCACTGGGCGAAGGCGCTGTAGGTGTCATTTTGCACCTGGTTGAAGTTATCGACCCTGAACATGGGTTTGGTGGGATCTGTGATCACCGAGTTGTGTTCGCTGAGCTGGCTGTCGAGGCCAAATAGCCAGGCGTCTCTGCCCAGGGTCAGCGCCATATCATAGCTCTTGCTCTCGGCGTTATTGTAGCGGGCGTTGGCACTCTCAGGCTTCTGGCGTTCGCTGAAGTTGTCCATGCCGTGTCTGGCATCGCTATAGGCGAGATGCCAGTCGAGTTCCCAGGTGTTGAGCCTGTGCTGGCCTTCGAGCTTTACCCTGTCGGTGCGGATGAAGTCGATATCCATCGGCAGCGCCGGGGTGCCCGCCTCTGTGGTTTCCAGGTGTTGATAGCCGATGGCGATGGACTCATCCTCTAGCCCCTTGTCACTGAGGTTAAAGCGATATTGGCCACCGATGATCTGTTTATCATAGCCGCTGGGGGAGATGCGAAGATCGTTACCGGACTTCATATCCTCATCCCCATGCATGAGATCGCCATAGACCAGTAGGGCGTGCTCTTTGCCACCGACATTGACCTTAGCCCCAAGATGGCTCTGGGCGCCATTGCCCTGATACTGGGCGGCGACGCGTCCTTGGGTGTCGTTAAAGCTGGCCTGGGACTCGATAACCTTGATGCTACCGCCAAGAGTATCTGTGCCGGCGGAGACGGGAGCGATGCCACGGTGCATCTCGATACGCTCACTATTGATCAGGCTGGCATAACTCAGCGGCGTGTCCATGGCGTTGGGACCTGCACCGGCGAGGGAGACGCCATTGACCTGAGTATTGACCCTGTCGCCGAACAGGCCGCGATATTGGGCGATGCCGGTCAGTGGACCGTTACCGTTGACGGCCGTGCCCGGCAGCTGGGTCAGCAAGCCGCTGATGTCGCTGACGGGCGCCTGTGCCTCAGGGGTTACCGAGGTGTAGCTGCCCTGGTGGGCACCGTGGACTTCAATGATTTCGAATGCGGCTTCCTGAGCCTGGGCAAGAGGAAGTGTCAGCAAGGCTGTGCCGATAGAGAGCGTAAGGTGAGAGAGACACAGCGCCATCATATTTGAGCTCTTAGGTTATTAGGTGGCGGCATTTTGGCAGCCCGGTTTAGGCGTGACAAAGACAAACTCAGATAGTGCGACAAGGTGTCGCACCCCAGGGGATTGGCATCTAAGATTCAGGATTTCGGCGCCATCAGGCAGAGATTCAAACAAGTGTTTGCTTTATTAATCAGTGTGTAAGTAGTGGTTTTTATGGTCTGAAGATTAATTATTTTAAGGATAAATCTGGCTTGGTTTATTGTTTTGGTAAGATTGAATATAAAATTCACTTTATAAAAATCAAATTAATCAATCTCTTGCTGGGTTGATGATTTCCTTTGCCACTTTTCTTGGTTTATTTGTATGACCAATAAAATTCATTGACATCAATAGTTTTCAGTCTTTTAATCAAATTCAAGTGTTTGATAAATTAAACGCGGCGGGCGTTTTGTTGTGCTCTCAAATGCTTAATTAGGGCTGGGTGATTTACCGGCGAGCTAAGATAAATTGGGTATTGATTATGGAACATGAAACAAACACAGCGCGTAGCGTAACCGAAACCGATTCTGATCACGGCGCCATGATACGTCGACAATGGCTGCAGGAGATGCTGGCGGGTAACGAGACAGATCTTAAAGATGAAGAGCCAGATTGTTATGTCCTGGGATATAACTAACGGCTAACAGTAACCGACACTCGCGCGTCATCGCTTGATAAGCTCGTCTTGATAGATAGCACTTAAAGAGCGCGCCTTGATATGAGAGGGTTAACCTTATAGGTTAGGCATGACTCAAAAATAAGGACGTTTTAGCATGCAACTCTCTTGTCATTGTGGGCAGGTACAGCTGACCCTAGCGACACCACCGGACACCTTAACCTCTTGCAACTGCTCCATCTGTAGCCGTTATGCCGCCCTGTGGGGCTATTTCGACCCTAAGGAGGTCAGCCTGAACGCGCGAGCGGATGGCGCGACCGCGGGTTACAGCCATGGGGATAAATACTTGCTCTTCTATCACTGCAGGACCTGTGGCTGTGTGACCCATACGCTGACCACGGACAAGGTGAGCGAGCCGAGGATAGCGCTCAATTTCAGGATGGCAACCGAGCCGCTAGGGGAGTCTATTCGCATCCGTCATTTCGATGGTGCCGATACTTGGCAGTATTTAGATTAGAGGCAGGAATGAGTTTCGGCATAGGACACTTTTCTAACCCGCGATTAAGAAACGGCGTTAAAACAGATCCCATGCCTTAATCAATCTCTCAGAGAATGATTAGAGCCTGTTTATCTTTCAAGTTTATTTTTGCAGGGTTCGTCTTGAGCACGTTCAACTCTTTGTTACTCGGCTTTTATATAGAATAACTACTTCAAGCCTTATGCCGCGATTTGAACGTGCTCAATGAGAACAAAATTTGTTCTCAAAAAGTCAACTGGCCTTAGTCTACGGCGATCATCACATTGCTTGCCTTGATGATGGCATAGGCTTCGCCGCCCACGACCAGACCCAACTCTTGGCATGATCTCTTGGTGACCACTGAGGTGATCTCGACGCCTGGAGCCAATTCGATCACGACTTCGTTGTTTACCGAACCTTCCTCAATTGCCTTGATCTTACCGGTTAGGTTATTGCGTGCGCTAATTTTCATACTGATTTATCTTCCTGTTAAATAATGAAAAAGCCATGGTAACCCTTTGCGTACTATGGGGGAACTCCGACGTCGATTATTGTGAAGCCTATTGGGATTTCGCCTGAGCGATACGCCTGCGTTCGCCGATCAGGCCGATGATCTGTGGCATCAGGGAGGCGGTTATCATGGCCAGCATCAGCAGGTACTGATGGGGCGTGAAGGATTCGCCCATGAGCACCATGCCCGACACAATACCGGCGACCGGATTGGCGATGCCACCGAAGGTAAAGTCCACCACACTCATGCGCTGTAGCAGCCACACATACATGATATAGCCCAGCACGGTATTGAGCAGGATAATCCAGCCTATGCCGACGGCGTTGCTTAGGCTCAGTTGTGTCAGGGCGCCGGCATAGTTCTGCGGCGCTAACCAGGCATGAACGCCTGCCGCCAGACTAAGCAATACACCCCCTATGATCAGCTGCCAGGTTAATACCGTCCACCAATGCATACGATTCCCTAGTGCCTTAGTGATGCCGCTGCCGACAATGATACAAGCTATGGCCGCCAGCATGGCCAGGAGTCCTATGGGGTTGAGACTGATGGAGTTGGGATTGAACAACAGCCAGGCCAGGGCGATCAGCACCAGGCCGAAGAAGCCCTGGGTCAGGCCGGGACGACGTCCGTGAAACAGCCACTGGTAGAGCATGGCAAATACCGGCACCGAGATCATGCCCACGCCAGAGATGGCCGACGGCAGGGTGAGTGCCATGACGAAGATCAGGCTAAAGAAGGCGGCGATATTGATAAAGCCCAGTCGAAACAGCAGGCTCCACTCCTGACGCTTGGGCAGGCTGGGTTTGATTGCCAGCAGGATCAGGCCAGCCGGCAGTGCCCGCAAGGCGCCCAATAACAGGGGGGGCCAATCTGGCAGGGTATATTGGGTCACCGCATAGGTGGTGCCCCAGAAGAAGGCGGGGATCATGGCAAGGAGGATGTTCATATTTATCTCAATAAAAAGTATCTTTATGTGAAGATATTAGTCTGCGCCTTTTGTTTCTGCTTGTAAAGTACCTCAGGATTAATTATCTTTACCTGAAGATAAATCGCGGTGGTAGCCGCGTCACCTAACTATCCTGAGCTCGGGATAAGTAAGTCGAAATCATTAACCCCAATTGTTCCCGGAGAGCAGATGAACTCAGATCACCTCGATGGCGTCGATCGCCTCACAGCCCAATGGGCCAAGGAGAAACCGCAACTCGATACCCTACCCATGGCGATTCTCGGCCGTCTGATGCGTATCCACAAGCATCTGGAGGCAGAGGTGAGCGCCTGCCACAAGCAGTTTGGTATCAGCATGGGGGAGTTCGATGTGTTGGCGACCCTGCGCCGCTCGGGAGAACCCTATCGTTTGACACCGTCTGACCTGCTCGCGGCCATGATGCTCACCTCGGGAGCCATGACCAATCGTGTCGACGGACTGGAGAAGAAGGGACTGGTGTCGCGCAGCCATAGTCAGGAAGACAGGCGTAGCGTCAGTGTCGGGCTGACGGCGGCTGGGCTCGCACTGATCGACGAGGCTATCCTGGCCCATGTGGCGGTTCAGCAGGCGTTAACCAGTCGCCTGTCGCTCGATGAAAAACAGCAAGTTAATGCGCTGTTTAAACATTGGTTGCAGGCATTTGAGTCTTAAGTTTGCCCTTCATCCGTCGGTGGACAGCCGCTGCTGACTGCCGACTTTTTCATCGCTCCTTTCCACTCCGCCTGTAAATAAAAATATACACTTGGTCTAGGCTGGTGGGACTCGCTTGGTCACTTTGACAGTCTGATACTTGCTTTCTATTGTCCTTTTAACTCGCTTGCCGTCTGGGTTGGCGAGCATTTTTACCTCAATTTATGCCCGTTTTTTCGCCGACATTTAGCCGCCTTTCTTGGCTAATTTAGCCAAATTGAAATTTCTTGAGCGACTTGACCAAAGTCAATTTCAATCCGCGCCAAAGGAATAATCTTAGCGCAACAAGGTAATAACACCTTCATCACAGTGGCTCTGGCAGTTTGAACCCCTTTGGTGAAATGCGCTAACAACGGAGTATTTTATGAAAAAGCAATCTTCTACCCCTGCAGTCAATGTCGATCAGCAACGTCGTAGCTTCTTAAGTGGTTCAGTCGGTTTGGGCATAGTGGGCGCGGGTATGGCGGCAGGCCTGGTTTCTGGCAGTGCCTCGGCCACCACACAGACTAAGTCGGACCGCATGGCTAACTACAAGGCCGATCAGCTGGAACGCGTGACTCAAGAGTTAGTGCCACCACCTATGGTGCCTAAGCATGATCAGGTCGCCAAGGGTAAGCCCAAGGTGGTACAGGTGAAACTGGTGGTAGAAGAGAAGCAGATAGAGCTGGAAAATGGCACCAAGGCCTGGGTGTGCGCCTTCAATGGCAGCGTGCCTGGTCCGCTCATCGTCTGCCATCAACATGACTTTGTCGAGTTGACACTGGTTAACCCTGCCAGCAATGCTCTGGCTCACAACATCGACCTGCATGCTGCCACAGGTGCACTGGGCGGCGGCGAATTGACCCTGGTTTCTCCTGGCCAGGAGGTTACCTTCCGCTTCAAGGCGACCAAGGCGGGTACCTTCGTCTATCACTGTGCGCCGGGCGGGGTGATGATCCCTTGGCACGTGGCCATGGGTATGCACGGTGCCATCATGGTATTGCCTCGTGAGGGACTAACAGACGCCGCCGGCAAGCCAATCAAATATGATAAGGCCTACTATATTGGTGAAGCCGACTTCTATGTGCCTAAGGATGCCAAGGGTAAATACAAGGCCTACGACACTGTGATGGGCAGCATGAATGATGTGCTGGAAGTGATGAAGACGCTTACCCCTTCTCATGTAGTGTTTAACGGTGGTGTGGGTGCCCTGACAGGTAAGAATGCCATGACCGCCAAGGTGGGTGAGTCTGTACTCTTCATTCACTCACAGGCCAACCGTGACACCCGTCCTCACATCATCGGCGGACACGGCGACTATGTCTGGCCGGCCGGTTCCTTCACCGATGCGCCGCAGACCAACCTGGAAACCTGGATGGTCGCCGGTGGTAGTGCCTGTGCCGCCCTGTATAACTTCCGTCAGCCAGGCCTCTATGCCTATGTGAACCACAACCTGATCGAGGCGATCATGAAAGGGGCCGCCGCCCACATTAAGGTCGACGGTGAGTGGGATGACAACCTGATGGTGCAGATCAAGAAGCCATCTAGCATAGCCACGGCCTAAGGCCACAAGGCTCGAGTCTAGGTTAGGCTCGAGCCACCTATCATCACGACTTGGGGAGGTGCAGATGCAAAGGTTATTCCTGGTGGGATTGCTGATGATGCTGGGACTCGTCTCTATGAGTCCACGCACAGAGGCCGCCGAGGTGGATTATGGCCTGGAGGCTAGCGTGTATCTCTGGTATGCCAGTCTGGATATGGGCCAAGCAGACAAGCGTCTTGCGCCACAGAGGGATCTGGTCGATCACGCCGAGTATGCCGGTAGCCAACCCGGTAACGGCGCCCATCATCTGATGTCTATCAACCTCATCAGCCGCAGCCAAGATGGCATAGAGGTAGAGGTGGAGACAGAGTTTCAGCTCACTTCTCCTAATCTCTCTGCCAACCCCGCTACTGGCGAGGGCGAGACAGAGGTGCAGGGCCAATATGTGGTGCAGCGCCTGAGCCTGGATAGCCAAGGCCTGGTGCGCAGCAGCGTCACCCTGGTCAACGAGTATGATGATTTTACCTCTCGCTATCGACCTGCGGCAGAGATAAACCTGGTTCGCGCCGCGTTATACCGCTGGACCGAGTCGCTCGACAAGCTCGATGACGTGACTCTGCTCGGTCTGCTGGCTAAAGATGCAAGCTTTACCGGCCCGGAATATGCTAGCCAGACCCCGAGTCAGTATCTCGCCTATCTGCACAGCCTTAATCACAGTAACAGTCGCCGGGTGATCAAGAATTACAGCCTCACACCAGAGGATGGGCAATACCGCCTGAGCTTTGAGTATCAGTGGACCGCCACCAATAGCGACGGCGATGTGGAACTGGCGAGGGTCGGCGTCACTATGTTGCTGGTCGTTACGCCCGAGGGGGCCAAGGTTATGCTATACCGCGCAGAGTATCTGCCGCCGGTAACCGATCTCGGCGCCGAGGTGCGTTGTTAGGGTCTGTTGAGCTTTGCCGTTTGTTTTTGCAGCAGTTTGAAGGTGATTTATACAAGGCAGAGCCTGTGTCGTGTAGTCCTCTACACAAACTGGCGATAACGCTGTAGAAATGGCCTACAAACGCTGCCCAACGGGTTCATCTAAACGCGCGCTGCACTTTATGAAAGGCTTCCTGCCTTTCACCGCAGGCGGTCAGCGACGCTGTTAGAAATCGTTCCAGACGATTTCTTTGTTGTTCGCCATTCACATAGAGTAACTATGCTTCATGGCTCTCGCCTCGCGCAAAAACGCGTTTAGATTGAACAAAAATTAAACTTGAAAGGTCAACAGGCCCTAGTCTCACAGAGAAGGAATTGAGTATGACACAAGCTATTCAACGTAAGTTTAATCTGGTGCTGAGCCTCTGCCTGCTGCTCATAGGTAGCCTGATTAGCGGCGCTAGCATGGCGAACATGCCAATCCTCAAGGGGATTGGCGGCGACTTTAGCCTGCGCAGCAGCAAGGGAGGCGAGGTGCGCCTGTCGGACTTTAGCGACAAGGTGGTGATGATGTTTTTCGGTTACACCAACTGCGCCGACATCTGCCCCACCACCATGGCGCATATCAGTCAGCTGATGAATCAACTCCCTAGCGAGAGCCGCGAGCGTATTCAGGTGCTCTTCATCAGCATCGACAGCGACTATGACACGCCCAAGCATCTGAATAAATACCTCAGCTATTTTGACCCCAGCTTTATCGGCCTGGTCGACGAGCGGGAGAAGATAGATGAAGTGGCCGCGCTCTTTAAGGCCGACTACACCAAGCTGGCCGAAGAGAAGGTGACGACAGAGTATAAGAAGCTGAGTCTGGAAGACAGCAAGGCGCCTAAGCGCCAGGGTTATCTCTATTCCCACACCGCCAAGATCTTCGTGCTCGACGGTAAACAGCGGGTACGTGGCTTCTTCTATACAGGTACCCCCATAGATGAGATGCGTCAGCAGATAGAGAGTCTGCTTTAATCATGAAAGAAGGAAATTATATGAAAGCTCGATTCTGTTTATTTGTTTTGCTTTGTAGCTGGATTGGCGCCGCTCAGGCCAGCGAGCTGATGGTGCACGACGCCTGGATCCGCGGCATGCCGCCCACCTCTCGGGTCGTGCCTGTCTACCTGTCGTTGCATAACCCCAGCGACAAACCACTGGTGCTGAAGGCTATCAGTAGCCCTAGAGGCATCGTCGAGCTTCACCAGACTCTGATGGAGAATGAGGTGATGCGCATGCAGGGCGTTGAGGCGATTCAGATCCCGCCCCATGGCATGGTAAAACTGGCGCCCGGTGGCTATCACGGCATGATGTCAGACTTTAACGCCGGGGTGCCCGCGCTCGGCGAAGAGGTGGCGCTTACGTTGACCCTGGCCGATGGTGAGATCCTGTCTGTGATGGCAAAAGTGACGGCCCAGGGAGAGGCTCACGACCATAGCATGCATCACTAAAAATGCCTTCACGCGCTTTTTGATTTGATTCATCCTAAATACCTGTTCATTATGATCTAGATCACGACTTGCCAGCAGGTTGTGATTTAGATTAACGGAGCAACAGGACTAAGGAAGGCGCGATGATAACCGATCCACAGATTAAGGCCTGCATTCACAAACACCACCTGTTTTCGACACTGGGCGAAGAGGAGCTTTGTCGCCTGCTTGGTCAGGCAGCCAAGATCACCCTGGCCGCCCATGAAAACTTGTTCTATCAGGGGGATCTGGCCAAACGTTTCTACTTAGTGATCCAGGGGCATCTGCAACTCTATCGTACCAGCCTGCAGGGGCAGGATAAGGTGATAGAGGTAGTACGCGAGGGACGCACCTTCGCCGAAGCCCTGATGTTTAGCCGTCAGGCCTCCTATCCCGTGTCGGCCCAGGCCGTGTCCCACTGCACCTTAGTTAGCTTCGATAGCGAGGCTTATCTTGCCATGCTCAGGGGCAATCCCGATGCCTGTATCGCCGTGATGGCGGAGATGAGCGTTAGACTGCGTAAGGATATTAACGAGGTAGAGCTGCTCTCGGTGCAGAATGCCCAGTCGCGTCTGCTGCTTTTTCTGCTGCGCAACATGCAAAAGATAGGTGACAACCAGGGACGGGTCGAGTTGGATATTCCTAAACGTGTGCTGGCGTCGCGCCTATCGATTCAGCCGGAAACCTTTTCCCGTCTGATGAAGAAGATGGTAACCGAAGGGATCATCAGCGAGTCACGTGGTGCCATAGACATTAACGATCTCGCTAAGCTCTATACCAGCGCCAACCTGCCCCTGGCCAATCAAGGGATGAATCCTAGTGAGCCCCTTATTCGTGCTAATAAGGCGCCCTGTCAGCAGATTGCTATTGAGATGGTGTAGCCTTAGGCTCGCCTAGCTGTTGCTGGGCACTGCAGCAGCGATCTCTGCCAGTCTCCTTGGCGCGGTACATCGCCTTATCGGCCAGTGCCAACAGGCTGTCTGGCGTATCGCCTGGTGCCGTGGTGACTATGCCGAAGCTGGCACTGATGGGGATGAGGGCTCCCTGCCAGTTGAGGCTGGATTGCCTCAGGGTCTGTTGCAGTTTCTGGGCGATGATTTCCGCCACATGGCTATTCGTTGTCGGTAAGACGATGAGAAACTCCTCCCCGCCGAGACGACAGAAGATGTCCATGGCACGGGTTACCTTGCCAATCTGCTTTGCCGTCTTGACCAGCACGGCATCCCCCGCCGAGTGACCAAACTTGTCGTTAATCTGTTTGAAAAAATCCAGATCGAACAGGATCAGGCTATAGGCTTGACCATCCCTGAGCCAGCGCTGGTGCAGCTGCTCCAGTTGCTGCTGTATGGCGCGTCGGTTCCATAGTCCTGTGAGATAGTCTCTGTCTGCCTGTTGGCGCATCTTCTGCACCAGACGGGTGAGGGCGTTGCCCATCATGATCACGTTGATCCACAAGGTCATCACCACGTACAGCCATAACATGGGGATGGCATCTGCGTTCTGAATACTGACCAGATGGGGTTTTAGCGTGGGCTCGGTGAGCAGTAACAGGCCCCTTAGTGCGAAAACCACTCCCATCAGGGCAATGGGGCTTAATAGGACAACGGCTATGGGGCGTTTGACTGTGTTTTCCAAGGCGACCAGGTTGTCTCTGGCCATGAGCAGAAAGGTGCTGGCTGCCATGAAGGAGAAACAGATGCCTAGGGTATCACTGGCCTCTGCGCTCGGGGGCTGAGTTAACATCAAGCTCCCCGTTAGGAGCAGCAGGGCGCCGTCTAATTTGATACTGCTAGGCAGGCGAAACAGCCGCTGGGTGCCGCTGCGGAGCAGCACAAAACCGAGTAATAGCAGCATATCGGCGCCGAACCAGTAGAGATAACTCGGCGTCTGATCCCTGAGGGTTGTGAGCAGTACGCCGAATAGAATTAACACATTGCCAAGGGAGAAATAGCTGCTGGCGCGCGGAGCTATGCCTAAAGGGTAGGCCATAAGGCCCCAGGCTAAGGTAGAGGTACTGGTGAGCAGGCAGATAAATAGCACCAGCAGCTCGGCAATGGGGTCAATATTCATAAGCAATCTTTTTCTTTTTCTACACTATAAAACAGCCGCGGCGTCGAGTGAATCTGTTTGTTAATGAATTGTTGCTTTGATTGTCGACGGGCTCATTCTCGCTCAATTTTCTGTTTAACTGGCGCTCATCAATAGGCGGTCATTTAGCCGAGACTAAGGCAATTCACTGTCAGCGCTCAGATAGTCATGCTCGAAGCTTTGCGCATCCACGGGTCTGCCATAGAGATAACCCTGGCCGAAGTCGCACTCCTCCTGGCGGATAAAGGCGTCCTGTGCCTGAGTCTCCACCCCTTCGGCGATCACGTTGAGCGTCAGTTTCTTGCCCATGGCGATAATAGCCCGGGTCAGCTCCCTGTCTTGCTCGTTCTTCTCCAGATTAGTGATGAAGCAGCGATCTATCTTCAGGGTATCGAAGGAGTATTTTTGCAGGTAGCTCAGGGAGGAGTAGCCGGTGCCGAAGTCGTCGAGGGAGATCCTCACCCCCAGGGCCTGCAGACGGCCGATGATATGCTGCGCCAGTTGCTCATCCTGTAGCAGCACCCCTTCGGTGATCTCCAGTTCCAGGGAGGAGGGAGGCAAGTGGTACAGGCTTAAGAGGTTGGCGATATAGTCGGCAAAATCGGTATCGCGAAACTGTAGCGGAGAGATGTTGATCGCCACCCGAAAGCGCCTGTTGGGATCTTGGCTTAACCACTTGGCTGCCTGTTCTATGGCGGTATGCAGCACGAAGTTACCTATGGCGATGATCTGACCATTGTGCTCCGCCAGGCTGATAAATTGATCCGGCGGTACATTGCCCAGCTGAGGGCTGTGCCAGCGAAGCAGCGCCTCGGCGCCAATGACTCGTTTGTGTTGCAGGCTAAATAGCGGCTGATAATGTAGGCTCAGCTCCTGATGCTTGAGGGCATCCACCAGGTGTGACTCCAGCAGGCAGCGGCGTTCGATATTGGTCTGGGTCGACTTGTTAAAGAAGCTGTAGGGCGTGCCTTCGGCCTTGCTGATGCTCATGGCGGCACCGGCTTTCTGCATCAGCTCCGAGGCCTCTTGGGCATCGGTTGGTGCGACGGCAACCCCAATGCAGCAGGGGATCTTGATGCTGAACTCTGCCAGGGCGAAGGGGATATTGGCGGTCTGTAATATGCTGTCGATCAGCGGGATCTCCAGGGGATTCTTGCCCCTGTGGGCGATGACGAATTCGGCGCCGGCGATGCGGGCAAACAGGGTCTCTTTATCTAGAATGCGTTTGATACGCTGGCTAAAGAGCTGCAACACCTTGTCGCCGACCACATAGCCATAGCTCTCGTTGATCGACTTGAAGTTGCGCAGGCCAAAATAGATCACATAGGTCGACAAGTCATCGGGTTGACTGAGCTGCTGCGATAGCTGGTTCACAAAGCCCAGCCGATTGGCAAGGCCGGTCAATGGGTCGTGATCCTTATGAAATTGCAGCGAGTTTTCAATTGAGGTGCGCTGCTCTATCTCGCTTAATAACTTCTTGTTGAGCCTGGTGAGTTCCTGGGTGCGTTCCTGAACCTTGGTCTCTAAGATCTGGTTGAGATGAAAGAGCTTGGCGCTCTGGTACAGGCTGGCGAGATTGGCATTGATGGCATTTTGAAACCGTGCCAGTAGATGGCGAAAAGTGCGGCCGTAGTCCCTCTCCTTGTTGTCCAGCATACACAGGGTGCCGAAGGGCTGACCGTTGGGCCAGGTGAGCGGTAAGCCGCAGTAGGCGATCATCCCCAGCTTGATGTCGGGATTATGATCCCAATCCTTATCTTTGAGGGCGTTGGGCACCACAAGCTCGGCTTGGCGCTTGATCACTGTCTCGCAGTAGAGACCGTGGCCAAGGCTTTCTGTGTCATGGCGCTTATAGGGATTGTCCGGATGATGGCTGGTGGTGAAGACAGAGATATCTTTCTCCGTCACCCGCATGATCAGGATGGCCGGAGTGTCGACGATTTCCGACAGCAGATCTAAGGTTTGCTGCCAGCCGTTAAACATCTCATCCGGCACCGCAAGCTGGGCTGTGTTGACCTGAGTCTGGCTGAAGAGTGGGTCTTGCTCCAGCAATGAGAGAGCGTCTTGATAGGGCTTCATAGGGGATCCTGAAAAGCGCGTGTGCCGTCTGATTTATTAACTATAACCTATAGATGTCATCTTTGTCTTTTACCCATTCGCTGTTTTTGACCCATGATATGGTTAGTTTTTTTGCTATCGCTTCATCATTTCGCTTTGGGCTTTTCGGCTAGAGAGCGCTTTGTTGTGTCCGATGAGCACTTCTTAAAAAAAAGCTGCTTCTACGTGCCAGCTTTACTCTCACTTAACCCGAGCACTTTTAATGTTTAGCCGTTCAGCCTGTAGATGCCGATTAAACCTCGTGTTAGCTGGTTGGAAGCTATTAAAAAGACTATCTTTTGATCATGAGCCGATAGATTTTTCCAGGCGCGTTTGCATCTGGTATTTCCTTTGCCTCGCTCGTTGCGGGCACACTAAGGACACTGTTATGCACAGGACATTGTTATGCAGATGACACTCTCTTTTCTCGGCGCGGCCCAGGAGGTGACGGGGTCCTGTCATCTTCTCGATATCTCGGGTCGTCAGGTGCTGCTCGACTGCGGCCTGATCCAGGGAGGCAAGCTCGATGCCCTGCGCAACCACGAACCCTTCCTTTTTGAGCCCAAGGACATTCATGCCGTGGTGCTCAGCCATGCCCATATCGATCATTCGGGGCGCCTCCCTCTGCTGGTCAAGTCGGGCTTCACCGGCCCCATCTACACCCATAAGGCGACGGTCGAGTTGTGTGAGGTGATGCTGCAAGATGCGGCCATGTTGCAGGTGCGCGACGTGGAGCGGCTTAACAAGAAGCGGGTGAAGATGGATCTGCCGCCGCTGGAGCCTTTGTTCGACGAGGAGGATGTGGCTCTAGTCATCAAGCAATTTGTCGCGCTCGACTATGGCCAATCTATACAGGTGGTGCCCCAGTTGACGGCGCGTCTGTGTGATGCCGGGCATATTCTAGGCTCAGCCGTGGTCGAGTTGTGGCTGGGCGAGGGGGAGGAGCGCAAGAAGCTGGTGTTTAGTGGCGATCTGGGGCGGGCGGGGATGCCCATTCTGGATGACCCCACGCTTGTTGATGACGCCGACCTGGTGTTGATGGAGAGTACCTATGGCGATCGGTTGCACCGCAGTTGGGACGATACCCTTGAGGAGCTCAAGGCGATCTTTGCCAAGACCATCAAGGAGAGTCGCGGCAACATTCTGCTGCCGGCATTTTCCGTCGGTCGGGCCCAGGAGCTGCTCTATCTGTTTCATCTCTATGCCAAGGAGTGGGCGCTGTCCAACTGGCGTATCTGCCTAGACAGCCCCATGGCGATCAAGGCGACCCAGATCTATGTGGCCAACTATCAGCTGATGGATGAGGACTTTAAGCGTTTCACCCGGTTGTCACCGGGTAAACATCCGCTGCTCTCAAATGTGGATTTTATCGACAGCACGCAGGAGTCGATGGAGCTCAACGAGATCCATCAGGGCTTGATCATCATAGCCGGGAGCGGCATGTGTAATGGTGGCCGGATCCGCAGCCACCTAGAACATAACCTGGCGAATCCTCAGTCGGATGTGATTATCTGTGGCTTTCAGGCCTTAGGCACGCCGGGGCGTTTATTGGTTGATGGCGCCGAGTCACTCACCATACATGGCCGCAATATTCCGGTGGCGGCCAAGATACATACGGTCGGCGGCCTGTCGGCGCACGCGGATCAGGCTGAGCTTATCCATTGGTATCGACACTTTAAACACACGCCGCCGCTGATACTGATCCATGGTGAGCGTGAGGCCCTGGAGCGGCTCAAGGCTGAGTTGGCGCCAGAAGGGAGCCGCTCTCCCCATGTGGTGATAGCCCAGCGGGGTGATACCTTAGATCTTACCGCCTTGCCCGAACTGGTTTGGTTGCCTGGCTGAGAATAGTCCGTTTCAGTTAGCGCCATGGAACATAATTTCTGTTAGCTTAGGTGCGAGAAGTCCACCAATTGTAAACTGCCAAGGAAAGCCTCAATGGATGAACATATCGTCATACTTATCATTGCCTTAGTCGTATTGCTCTATGGTTATATCTCTAAGTGGCTGGCGCGTTTCGATATCTCAGGGCCCATGGTATTTACCAGCTTTGGGCTGTTCTTGTCTCCCTTCGGATTGGATGTGACTCAGGTGCAGGTCGACGCCGAGTTTGTCACCATCATGGTGGAGATCGCCCTGGTGTTGGTGCTGTTTAGCGATGCCGCCCTGCTGGATCTCGGCTTGCTGAAGCAGTCATGGCAGTTACCGGCGCGCCTGCTGTTTGTTGGTTTGCCTATCACGGTCGCCGTGGGAACCCTGGTGGCCGGGCTCTTCTTTCCAGGCCAACCCTTTCTCTATCTCTTGATGTTAGCGCTGCTGCTGACGCCCACAGATGCGGCCCTTGGCAAGGCAGTGGTGTCAGACCCTAAGGAAGGGGCGAACAAGTCGTCGCACAGCTCTGGCTTTGATAGCAGCGACAGTTCAAGGCATTCAACTGAGGGCATGCCGAGGCCTGCTGAAGTTGAATAACGCCGAAATGGTGTTGCTATCAAAGCCCCGCAGGGCGAGGCTTACAGCGGTATTTGCTGCGTTACAGTTCTTGCGAAGGACTAGGGCCATTCGCTGCAAACTGCGCCTTGCATCTATCCACTTTAAGCACACGCAGAGCAAGCACGGGATGCTCAGGATCAACACTGGATGGTTTATGTGATGGAGCAGATCCTGTTTGGTGCCCTGGTGGGCGGCGCCGTCGGTTATTTTGGCACCAAGCTGCAAACCTTCTGCTTTAAGCGTGATGGCATGGTGGAGACCTACCTCAACCTGATCCCCATCGCGTTGGCAATATTGGCCTTCTATCTGGCCGAGGCGTTTTCGGGTAATGGTTTCATCGCCGCCTTCTTCGCCGGTCTCTATGCCGGTAACACCAGCAAGATGGCCAGGGGGCATATTAAAGACTTTGCCGAGAGTGAGGGGGAGCTGCTGGTGTTGATCAGCTTCTTTATCTTCGGTCTGGCATTTGTGCCCATGACCCTGCCCTATGTCACAGTGGAGGTGATGCTCTATGCCCTGCTGAGTCTGACCTTGCTGCGCATGCTGCCTGTGATGATCTCGCTGATCGGCACCAAGTTAGACCTGTCGACCCGCGCCTTTATCGCCTGGTTTGGCCCTCGCGGGATCGCCTCTATTCTCTATGTGTTGATCGTCGCCCATGAGATGGGCAGCATCAAGGGGTTCGAGACCCTCTATGCCGTGGTGACAGTGACAGTGTTGATGAGCATACTGGCCCATGGCCTTTCGGCTCAGCCTCTGGCTAACTGGTATGCTAAACGCCATCGGCAGGGTGAGCCTGATGCCGATGGCGAGGACAGTAAGGTCTAACTCTGCAGGCTATCGGTTTGGCCGTCGAGCCTCTGGACACTCTTGAGCAACATATAGAGACAGGTGCTCAGCAGGCAGATAGCCAGGTAGAGCATCATACCGTGGCGTTTTTCGCTCAGGGTCAACGCCAGCAGTGGCCCCGCCACAGAACCCAGGCTATAGCAGAGCAACATCACCTCGGTGGCCGAGACTATCTTGGTGCTCGGTAGTCTGTCGCAAGCCAGCGAGATGGCGATAGGGTAGAGCGCGAAACTGGCCGCCCCCAGGATGAAGTAGCTCACCGCTTTGAGCTGCAAGGCGCTGGTCTCGATAGCGCCGACCACACCTACCAGGCCCACCAGGGTATACATGGCCATCAACAGACGTTTATCCATTCTAGGCGAGAGATAGCTGATCAACGGCTGTACCGCCATGCCCCCCAGGATGATCGCCGCCATCAAGAGTCCCGTCTGGGTCGGTTCGTCGACCTGATTGTCGATATAGACTGGCATCAGTCCATAGATGGGGCCGAGCAGCAAGCCAGAGACCAGGCAGCCTATGATGGCCGGGCGACTCAGGCTGGCACTCTCGGCAAAAGAGAGCCTCTGCTGAGCCTGATGGGCCGGCTCACCGGAGCGGAACAGTACAGGTGCCAGTATGGCCATCATGAGAAGGACGATGACAAACAGATAGGGTAAGACCCCCTGGGTGCCCAGCTCACCGATGGCCAGTTGGCCGAGGGCGCTGCCACCATAGAGGGCAGCCATGTAGATCCCCAGTCGTCTGGCACGCGCCTTGATGCTGTTTGCCATCAGCAGCCAGGATTCGACCACCACAAATACGCCCGCGACGGCGAAACCCGCCAACAGGCGCGCACCAAGCCAGATGCCAGCATGGGGCAATAACAACATGGCCACTATGCTGGCAATGAGTAGGGTTAGAAAGAGGACGAAGGCGCGTCTGTGGCCCATCTTGGTGATAAGTCGCTCTACCCGTAACGCGCCCAGCAGCAGGCCCAGATAGAAGATGCTGGCGAGCCAGGGGGCGAGATCCGGCGAGAGGCCAAAGTTGCCCAATGATAGGGGGATCAGGCTCATCAGAAAACCGGAGGCGACGGCAAAGAAAGAGAGGCCTATTACGGGTGCCGTAGGATTGTTCGATTTACAGTTATCGGCGACGTCTAACACCAATAATCTCCAAATTAAGTTGTGTAAATGGCAGCTTGGAGGGGGATGTTTGTTAGGCCGTCATTTATTAAGGGTTTAGCGGGAAGCGAAATGTAGTGCGAGTGAGGCGCCAAGTAAAGTGAATTTTGATGTTTGATGGTTTTTTGATAGAGAATTTGTATTTAAAGTAGGTTTTATGCTCTCAAAATCGGTTTGACGATTAAGGAATGTACGCTTTAACTTCTCGGGGAAATCATTTTTAGGTTTGTTTTTCGATAGCTGTTTTTAAATTTCTAGGGTTGTTTTGGCGACTTTGTAGCTCGTATTTTGTTGATTTATTGTTTCTGGTTGGGGGTTTATTGGTTAAAGGTGTGAATCTTCAGGTTTGTGGTCAGTTTTTTACCGTTTTTATGCCCGTTGTAACGTCCCCATGCTCATCCTGGCTAAGTTTAACCAAGGATGAGCATGACAGATTTTGTGCGAGCCGGTTAATCCTCGGCTAATGTGAGGGCGACTATCTTCAGCGGGTGATTGCCGTCGAAGGAGGGGAAGTCTTGGTGGCAGTGGATCCATTGGTGACTCGCGACCCTTCGTCCCTGTTTCTCGACGCAGCGAATCAAGGCGTCAAGCCAGGCCTGGCGTTCCACCTTGGCGACGTTGTTGCAGCAGACTATGGTGCCGCCCGCCTTAGTGGCCAGCATGGCGGGTTTGAACAGACTCTGGTAGTCGTTGATCAGATCTACCGTGCCGAAGGGACTCTTGGCGAAACGCGGTGGGTCGAGAAACACCAGATCGAACTGACGCGGTGCCAGCTTAGGATAGCTGGGGAGTTTCTGGTTACGACGTCCACCAACTTTCATCCCGGCCAGTTGGCGCATGGCAGGAAAGGCATCGCTTTGAATAAACTCGCACTTGTCGCTCACCCCATTGAGTTCGGCGTTACGACGGCCTGCGGCCAGGGCAAAGGAGGAGAAGTCTACGTTAGTCACCGAATCGGCGCCGCCAACCGCCGCGGCCGTACCTATGCCACAGGTGTAGGAAAACAGGTTCAGTACCGACTTGCCTTGGCTGTGGGCCTTCACATATTCCCGGCCGACACGCATATCGAGAAACAGCAGGGGATCTTGTCCCTCGTGACGCAACTTGCTGATGAAGCGGATGCCATTTTCGCTCATCTCCTGCTCGTCGCGGGCAAAGGCGTCGAGCTCGGGGGTTAGCGGGTTGAGAATACGAGAGTTTTTATTGGATCTATCATTGTAGATGACGGGAAGATCTTGGGTGTGTGTTAACTCATCGCCTAGGCTATCCAGTTCTTCCTGAGTCAGACTTTGGTGAAACGATTGGATCAGCCAGGCGTCGCCATAGCGGTCTATGGTGAGTCCATCTATCCCCTCGACCGTGCCGTGAAACACGCGAAAGCAGTTGGTGTTGGCGGCTTGTGCCGCGGCGAGCAGCTCGCTTCTGTGGCTGATCGCCTGGCGCAGCAGGTCGGCGTTCGACATGAGCTTATGATCCCTAATCGGTGGTATGCTGAGGTGAGCGCGGATCATAGCAAATATTTACCCCTTGGGGGTGATTTACTCGGTTGTTGAGGATGAGGGCCTAGGGATGAAACTGGTGTTGGTGCATGGGATCTTTAATACAGGTCATGTGATGGGGTGGATGCGTCGCCAATTTGAGCGCCAGGGCTACGAGTGTCTGACACCGACCCTGAGTCCCTTAGATGGCCGGCGAGGAATCGCCTACGCAGCTAAGCAGCTGCAAAGCTATATCCAGTCGGTCCTGGGCGAGGATGAGGCTCTTTGCCTCATAGGTTTTAGCATGGGCGGTATCGTCGCCCGTTACTATCTGCAGCACCTGGGTGGGGATAAACGTACCCGGGCGCTGTTTTCCATCTCTTCTCCCCATCATGGTAGCTATCTCGCCTGGCTGCCCTATCCGTCGCGGGCGATGCGTGAGTTGCGCCCTAAGAGTCAGTTGTTGTCACAGCTTGCCTGCAGCCAGGAGTCGCTTAACGGGATCGCCCTCTATTCGTTTCGCACACCCATCGACTTTACCATAGTGCCGAGTCGCAGCTCTCACTGGCCTGGCGCCGACAATAGAGTTATCTGGCGACCGCTTCATCTGTCGATGATCTTCAGTCGCCGGGTGGTGGCCGAGATCTTAGCGGGAGTGGTTCAGCTGGCGCCGGTTGGCGAGGCTGCGCCACAGGCCGGGCAGGGCCTCCAGCGAGCAGAGGATTAGCCCCAGCCAGATGAGGGCAAAGCTCACGGCCTTGACGCTGTCAAATGCCTCGTTAAACAGGAAGATCGCCAGCAAGAAGTGCAAGCTGGGTTCTATGTACTGCAACAGGCCGACCATGGAGAGGCTGGTGTGACGAATCGCCAGGGCGAAGAAAATCAGCGGCAGCAGGGTGACGGGCGCCGAGCCGATGTAGAGCAGCAGAGTACTGGTACCGCTCGAGAGCGCCTCACTCTGGCCCGTGGCGCTGAGCCAGAGCAGATAGCCGGCGGCGATGGGGGTCAGTAGGGCCGCCTCTATGGTGACTGAGGTGAGCGAATCGAAGTGGATATATTTCTTACACAGGCCATAGAGGGCGAAGAAGCTGCCCATGAGTAGCGCCAGCCAGGGAAGCTGACCATAGGCTATCACCATGTAAGCTATGCCCAATCCGCCAAGCATGACAGCCCATTTCTGGGCGACAGATAGCCTGTCTTTTAGAAAGATCACGCCTAATCCTATGGCAAACAGCGGGTTGATGAAGAAGCCCAGGCTCGCCGCCAACACCTGACCATGGGTGAGTGCCCAGGTGAAGCTGTACCAGGAGACACACATGATGACAGACGCCAGGGCGCACAAGGCTACCGAGGGGAGGTTGGCCTTGAGTATTGCCAGACTGGGCAGAGGCTTACCGAGTAGCAGAAAGACCAGCAGCATGAAGGGCACAGAGCAGAGTAGGCGTATCGCCAGCATCTCGGTGATATCCGCACCGGGCAGAAACTGATAGTAGAGGGGCAGGAGTCCCCACAGTAGAAATGAGACGATCGCCAGGGCATTGCCTTTGGCGCTAACTTGGGTGTGGCTGGGCATAGGGACTCTAGGTGTTATCTTGCTTTGGGTTGCATTGGCTTGTGTGTCATGCACGACTTTGCCATCGCTTAACTCGGTTTCCCTTCGAGGTTTCGGGCCTTGATGAGCGCGTGAAGGCGGTTTATACCAATCGTAATAAACAATTGATCATTCTAGCTTGTTAAAACGCTCGATAACGGTATTAGTATTTTTAATTGTAGAATAACTACTTATCTAAAAATCCTGCTTTGTTCTCAAGCGTTTTTCCTGCGCTATTTCTGATCACATGTTTACTGTGATTGGTATTAGTTAGCTGTGCATGGGGTTACCGGGAAAATCCCGACCGAAAGTGGCGCAGATTTTCCCATTACTGCGGCTACTTGGCTGTGAGATGGATCACTCTTGGCTGGTTTTGGTTTTGGTTTTGGTTTTGGTTTTGGTTTTGGCAATAGTCTGGCTAAATCGCTTAAGGGGAAACACTTGCATGCGAAGCCTAGGGTCTGTTGACCTTTCCTGTTTGTTTCTGCAGCGCTTTGTAGGTTATTTATACAAGGAAGAGTCCGTATAGTGTAGTTATTCTACATGAGCGGGCGATAACGCCGTAGAAATGGCCTACAAAAGCTGCCCGAAGGGTTCATCTAAACGCGCCTTGCCCTTTGTTGCCTGCTATTTACATAGAATAACTATGCCGCACAGCATGCGCCTTGAGCAAAACGCGTTTAGATCGAACAAAAATTAAACCTGAAAGATAAACAGACCCTAGGTCTAAGGTACAATCGGCGCCAGTAAACACTTTTTGACGAGCCCGAGAATGAACAAGATCCATGTGCAGATGACCAAAGATGGTTCCCACACCCTGATGAGCAGCCTGTTTGACGACAGTTACCATGCCCACAATGGTGCCATCAGCGAGTCTGAACACGTCTACATTCAGTCGGGCCTTGCCGCGCTGGATCCCGCCTTCGAGCGGGTGAACATTCTCGAGTTGGGGTTCGGCTCGGGCATGAATGCCATGCTCACACTCAAGCAGGTGCTAGGTGCAGACGGTAAGCCGGATAAACTCACCAGGCCGATCCGCTTCGTGACGGTCGAGGCCTATCCAGTCCCCAATGATGTGATCGCCCAGCTGAACTATAAGGAACATCTAGCGCCTGCGCTGCAGGATCTGTTCGATCGCCTGCACAGCGCGCCCTGGGGCGAGGATGTCACCCTGTTTCCCGGCTTCGTACTGCATAAGATCCATGCCTCCTGGGATAGCCTGGCATTGCCGAGTGAATCGATAAACCTGGTGTTCTACGATGGCTTTGCGCCGAGCAAGCAGCCAGAGTTGTGGACTCAGGATAACTTCGACCGGCTCTATCCTATGATGATGCCGGGGGGGATGCTGGTCAGCTATTGTGCCAACGGTCAATTTAAGCGTAACTTGAAGGCCGCCGGATTCAGGGTGAAGCCCCATCCGGGGGCGCTAGGGCGACGGGAGATGACTCGTGCATGGAAGCCCAAGCCAGAATAGTCAGGCAAATCCCGTTCTGACTCGCGGACTGTTTTTGTTTGTAACAAGTCATTAACTGAACTTTCTTTTTTGCCGGGAATCGATAGATTAGAACCCACTTGGCTTCACATAGGGAAATGATCTGTGAAAAAACTGGCAACTCGTGCACTCGCGCCTTGGCTCATCGCAAGCCTGACGCTCCTCTGCGCCATGCAGGCCTGGGCCGATAAGGTTGCGCCGCTGGCCTTCGTGTCCCAAACAATCGATACCGGTTTTAAACTGACCCACCCGCTGGAGAGCCTGAACCTGCTTGGCGATGCCAACAAGGAGCTGCTGGTGATCGGCGTAGATGATCGCCAGACCAAGTGGCTCGCCGTCTATGGCCTAGACACTGATACTGGCCAGTATCAGCTGCTGCACAAGCTGCCCCTCGCCGCCGATCTCTATCGCTATGATGTGAGTGCCAAGCCACAGCTGGGCAATTCACAGCAGGCTGATGCGCTGCAGTCGGTCTATTTTATGTCGCGCGCTCAACTCTCGGTGCTCAGGGTTAAGGAGCAGGGGCTGGTACTAGAGCCCTTGTTTGATGTTGCCCCGCTGGTGCTAAAGCCTCGCATCGAGTTTATTGCGCGCGGCGAGTTTGTTAGGGAGCTCAACCGGGATGGCCGTGACGACTTCATCCTGGGCCAGTTTGAGCAGACGCAGCTCTTCCTCAGCCAGGACGACGGCTGGAAGATTCAGACCCTGGCGATTCAGCCTAAGGTGCTGCTGTATCGCGACGGCGCCCGCTACAGCGAGACCAAGCTCTATTTTGCCGACATGGATCGCGATGGGCGCGACGATATCATCAAGGTTGGTGAGGGGGAGCTGGAGATCTATGCCCAGCATAGTGATGGTCAGTTTGAGAGCTATCCCAGGTTTCAGCCCGTGAGCCAGGCGATCAGTGGCCTGGACTGGTGGGACAGACGCGATGCCTATGGCGAGGCGCTGGATCAGAGCGATCTTGTCTACCGTAAGGTGGAGGCCCTGCAAGACGTCGACGGCGATGAGATAGTGGATATGGTGGTGCGCTATACCAAGAGTTCGGGCGTGCTCGATAGGGTTAACGACTATGAGATCTACCTGGGGGAGCAGGGCGAGAATGGGGTGACTTTCGGCAAACAGCCCCAGAGCGTGATCCGCGGTGATGGCACCCTGACGGGTTTCGAGCTGGTGGATATCGACCTCGATGGCCGCAGTGAGGTGCTGGTGTCTGGCTTCGATATAGGTCTGTCGCAGATCATCGGCGCTCTGGTGTCGGGGAGTATCGATCAGGATGTGCACCTGTTTACCATGGATGATAAGGGGCGCTTCGCTGCTAAGCCGAACATGAGCAAGTCGGTGGAGTTGAGTTTCAGCCTGACCTCGGGGCAGAGTGGCTCGCCCGTAGTCAGGTTGGCGGATATCAATGGCGATAGACGTCAGGACTTGCTGCTCTCCGATGGTGAAGAGGAGCTGGATCTGTTTCTGGGCAACGCCAAGGGGGCGCTCTTTGCTCGCAGAGAGAGCCTGAAGATCGCCCTGCCTAAAGATGGCGACATGCTGAGTAGCGAAGATCTAAATCTGGATGGTAAGGCAGATCTGCTGATCAAGTATGGCAGACAGGATAAGCCAGCCTTGCAGAGTCAGTTCTTGGTGATCATGACCCAGTAGTCGCCCCCTTGTGTTAATCGCGCAGAGATACACTTTGTCGCAATTTAGCTGCTTGCCATAACTCAAATTACTTCAGTGAGTTAGCATCTACTAACCGGCGCTACTCATGGAGGGCAGGCTGGCTTAAGGCTTGTTTCATTTTTCATCGCTACCCTGAGGTCGAAGGTGACTTGTGGTCACCCAGAGACTATGTGAAGGGCTTGTGTATGATAGGTTTTGGCAGCGCCAGTAGTTCTGCAGGAGCAGATGTCGCCGTAAACATCATCACTTACCTGGGAGCCGGATGCTTGTTGGTAGTGGTCGTAGGGTTTGCAATAGCCCTGTATCAGGAGTGGCAGATAGTGCGCCGCTTCGATGCCGAGAAGCAGAGACAGAGATTCTTCGATAGCCTCTCCAATATCACGCCGCGCTCCCGTTAGCGGCCTCTTGATTCTTTAAGGGGTTAGACTCCCTTGTCGCCTGGTTCGCGAGTACTGTTCCTCGAACTGGGGCGCTCGAACCTGGCCACTCGAACCTGGACGCTCGAACCTGGACGCTCGAACCTGGCCACTCGAACCTAGTCGCTCGAACCTGGACGCTCTGACATGAGTCGCCCTTATATGAGTCGCATCAGGCGATAAGCCCTAGTTAAGTCGTCTTAGTTGAGCGATAGCCTGGCCTGCTCCGCGACCAGGGCGACAATCTCACGATTCAGGCTGAGCTGACGTTGTCGGCTCTGGTCTGTCGCTTCGCTGGCTAGCGCACTTAGGCTGTCATGGATCGCGCGCGACTGCGAATGACCGCCCAGGTGGTGCGGGTAATACTGATCTTGATGATTTGGCTCGCCGTCGAATTGCGGCTGCCAAAACGCGTCTTTGTCTCTGGTGTGTCTTTGTGTCTCAAGCCTGTACAAGGGAAAGCCTCCTGAGTGCGTGACCGCGCTAGGGCCTGTTGACCTTTTGAGAACAATTTTTGTTCTAATTGAGCACGTTCAAATCGCGGCATGAGGCTTGAAGTATAGTTATTCTATATAAAAGCCGAGTAACAAAGAGTTGAACGTGCTCAAGACGAACCCTGCGGGCAGCGTCTGTATCATTTTTCTACTGCGTTATCGCTCATTGATGTAGCACACTACATTACAATCGCTCTGCCTTGTATAAAATCGATACAGAATGCTGCAAAAATGAACGCGAAAGATAAACAGGCCCTAGGATAAGCGAAACTTATGCCAATTAGATGACAGACAGAAACTCGGGGTTGGGGCGTGCTAGAACCTGGCTTAGCGCCTATGTTGCACCATTATTTTGCACCATTAGCGTGCATCAATTGCTGCAGGGAAGTGCAACCTGGCGATGCAACCGGTATCGCTATTGTTGAGGCTAAAACGCCATTGATAACGCTGACACAGGGCCTCGACGATCTCCAGCCCCAGGCCATGGCCCTGGGGGCGGGTGTCGCTACTGCTCATGCCATGGCCCTGATCTTGTACCGAGATCCCTTTTTCATCGACGCTGATGCTGATGTGGCCGCTATCGCTGGCGTTGATGGCGTTATTAAGCAAGTTGACCAGCAACATGCGTAGCACAGGCTCGCTGGGGGCTATCTGCGGACTGGCATCGAGTTGTAGCGTTAGCTGGATCTGTTTCTGGCTTGCCAGGGGGGCGACCTCGGCCAGGATCTGCTTGAGTTCCTTCTCCTGTAGGGGTCTGAGCTCGGGCGAGCTCAGTCCTTTTTCCTGTTTTACCAGGCTCAGCAGTGCATCGATGATCTGCTGCATATTGCTGGCGGCCTTGGCGATGCGCCCGCGTTGTCGCTGTTGAAACTCCGGATTGCCTTCCTGCTCGAGCAGACGGCTGGCGCCCTGAATAATGGTCAGCGGCGTCCTGAGTTCATGACTGGCATAGCGAGAGAAGGCCCGTTCGCGGCGGATCAGCTGGGCGATCTGCTGCTGATAGTGATTGAGGCTGGCGGTGAGGGCATGAAACTCCAGGGTGGCGTCCTTGGAGACTTGAAAGCTCTGGTTGCCCTCCGAGCCCTCGAGCTGCTCGCTGATGGCCCGGATAGGAGCGATAAGCCTACGGGTGAGCATGGTGATGGCAAAGCCGAACAGGGCAAACAACATCAGGGTGACCGCCAAGATAACCAGGCTGATGTTGTTCCATTCGTCACGGCTCAGCTCTACCTTCTCGGCATCCATCACCAGAATCAGGGGATGGGTTGCCTTGGTGTCGTCATATTGGCTGCGATAGATGAAGATATCTTCCTTGAAGGTGTCGTGTAGCTCATCGAGAAAGCCGATGGGGAGATCGGCAATGGTTTGATATTCCTTGGGTAGGGTGTCCGGATCATTGTAGGCAACGATCGTGGTGCTTAAGACCAGCGGCGACATGGCGCCCTGTTCGAACGCCGTCTGAGCACTGGGGGCGATCTGCTCCAGGGTGCGGCGGTTGAGTTCATCTTCGACCCAGTAGAGGATGATGATACTCAAGATATAGAGGATCGCGGCCACCAGGAGGGCGATGCTCCCGAAGTAGAAACTGAGTTTACGAGTCATACTCTTGGCGGTTTTTCGCACCTGTTGGGCCTCTATTGATTCACGTCTAACCGAAAGCCTATCTTAGGCACTGTCAGTATGATGGGGGTGTCGAAGGGTTTATCCACCTGGTTTCTCAGCTGGTACATGTGGCTGCGCAGGATATCGCTGTTGGGAGGCTCTTCCCCCCACAGATGCTGCACTATCTCCTCCCGCTTCACCACATTGGGGGCGCGGGAGATCAGCAGGTGCAGGATCTGGTAACCACTGGGAGTCAGCTGCAGTTTCTTGCCATCGCGGTAGGCGGTATGCTCGGCGATGTTGAGGGTGAGCGGCCCACACTGCTGGCAGCCTTGAGCGACCCGTCCCAGCTGGCGTTTGATTAATGCCAGCAGGCGCACATGCAGTTCATCGAGATCGAAGGGCTTGGTCAGGTAATCGTCGGCGCCGCTGTGAAAGCCTTGCAGCAGATCCTGTTTGTCGTCCAGCGCCGTCAGCATCAGGATTGGGACGCTGGAGCCTTGCTCTCTCAGGGCCTTGGCCACGGCATAGCCGTCCATCTTGGGCAGCATGAGATCCAGTACTATGGCGTCGAAGTGTCCCTCGGTCGCGAGGCGCAGGCCGAGTTCGCCGTTGCTGGCGTAATCCACCTGAGCCCCCTGGGCTTCCAGGTAGTCTCCCAGGACGCCGGCGACATCGGCATTATCTTCTATGATGAGTATTTGAGTATTTTGCATGGCTTTTCTCTCGCCGGTGACTCTACCTATCCTAGCGTGAAAAAGATGTCGTTAACATTGAAATTCAAGCGCATCCGATTGGGCTTTGGGATGCACTCGAGAATCAATTCAGCAGGAACAGGGTGGCGAGGCCGAGGAAGGCGAACAGGCCAATCACATCTGTGACTGTGGTGAGCACCATGCCGCCGGCCAGCGCGGGATCAATATTAAACTTCTTCAGCAGCAGGGGAATGCAGGCGCCAGCCAGACCGGCCACCGTCATGTTGATCAGCATGGCGCCGCCGATCAGTCCGCCCAGGGCGATATCGCCCTTCCATAGCCAGATGGCCGCAAACACCAGCAAGGACCAGAGCAGGCCGTTGAGAAAGCCGATAGCCAGCTCCTTGCCGATCAGCCAGCGGGAGTTACTCTGACCTATCTGTCCCAGGGCGATACCGCGTATCACCAGGGCCAGGGTCTGGTTGCCCGCCACGCCGCCCATGCTGGGTACTATGGTCATCAAGATGGCGATGGTGGCAAACTGCTCCAGGGTGTTCTCGAACATGTTGCTGACCGAGGCGGCCAGCAGCGCGGCAAACAGGTTGATGGTCAGCCAGAGGGAGCGCCTCAGGGTGCTCTTGACCACAGGGCCGAAGGTATCGGTATCGTCATCCATACCCGCCATCCCCATCATGGAGTGTTCGGCGTCCTCACGGATCACGTCGACGATATCGTCGATGGTGATACGGCCCAGCAGACGATTGGTTTCCTCTTCCACCACGGGCGCCGAGACCCAGTCATGGCGTTCGAACAACTGGGCGACTTCGCCGTCGTCCATGGCCACGGGGATCCCCTCGAGATCGTCGTTCATGATCTCTCGCACCGAGGCATTAGGATCGCAGGTGAGCAGGTCGGTAATGCGTACGCCGCCCAGCAGGCTGTCGCGCTTGTCCACCACATACAGGGTATCTGTGGCATCGGGCAGCTCGCCGCGGATCCTCAGGTAACGCAGAATCACATCTATGGTGACATCGGGCCGCACTGTCACGGTATCTGTGTTCATGATACTGCCGGCGGTATCTTCCGGATAGGAGAGCGCCTGCTCCACCCTGGCCCTGTCTTGCGCCGTCATCGACTGCAACACCTGATTGAAGACGCTGTCGGGCAGGCTACGCAGTATGTAGGCCAGATCGTCGGTATCCATGCCTTCGGCCGCCTTGGCGACCCGCTCGGGACTCATCTGGGTGATCAGGGTATCTTTGAGCTCTTCACCCAGCTCGTCGAGGATCTCCCCCGTGTGCTGCTGGTCGATCAGCTGCCAGAGCACCTGACGGGTGCGCGGCGGCGAAGATTCCAGGATGAATGCGATATCGGAGGCGGCCATGTCGTGCAGCATGCTGCGCACATGGACAAACATGCCACTGCCTAAGGCTTGAGTCAGCTGATTAAGGCGTTGATCTGTGGTCTCACTATCTAACACTTCGATCGGCATAGCTCCTCCTTTGGCAGTTGATTGAACGGCATGGGCGGTAGGCTTGTAAGTCTATGATAAGTATAGGACGAAATTAAGCTGGTACCGGAAAGCGAGCCGATTATACGGCCTCATCGAATTTGGCGTCAATAAGGGCGCTGATGGCATCTAGGGCCGCCTGGGCATCTTTGCCTTCGCTGGTGATGGTGATGGTTTTGCCCATGCCGGTCTCGAGCATCAGGAGGCCGAGTACGCTGGCGGCGGAGGCCTGTTTATCGCCCTGAATTAGGGTGACCTCGGCGTCGAACTTGGCGGCGAGTACCGCCAGCTTGGTCGCCGCCCTGGCGTGTAGCCCCAGTTTGTTACAGATGGTCAGCTGGCGAGCCAACTTAGTCATGCTTTAGCTCTCTGTGGCGAGCCTGTACCTTATGCTGCCCCTTGTTAAACAGCTTGGCGAGCTGGTCGGTCACATAGACAGACCTGTGCTGACCGCCGGTGCAGCCGATGGCGATGGTGAGGTAGCTGCGGTTGTTGCGCTCGAGGTGAGGCAACCAGGTCTCCAGCAGGTTTTCGATCTGCCAGATGAACTTGTTGACCAGTGGCTGCTGACTGAGAAATTGCTGCACAGGCTCGTCCAGGCCGGTTAAGGGCCTCAGCTCCGGCTCCCAGTGGGGGTTGGGCAGGAAGCGTACGTCGAACATGAAGTCGGCTTCGCTTGGCATGCCATATTTAAAGCCGAAAGATTCGAAGTTGATCACCAACTCTTTATCCACAGTGCCAAGCAGGATCTCGCGAACCTTGTCGCTTAGCTCATAGATGTTGAGGTTGGAGGTATCTATGTAGTGATCCACCAGTTTAGCGATGGGATCCAGTAACTTACCTTCGAGCTGTATCGCCTCCTTGAGGGAGACCTTAGAGCGTGACAGCGGGTGTAGTCTGCGGGTCTCGCTATAGCGCTTGAGCAGCACGCTGTCGCTGGAGTTCAGGAAGAAACTTAAGATTTCGGTATCTTTGGGAAGCTTGGCCAGCTGCTTTTCCAGCTGGATCTCTTCGCTCGGCATATTGCGCACGTCGACACTGATGGCCACGAGATCGTTGCGTCCCTTGAGCTGCTCCAGCAGGGACTCCATCATCTGCAGTGGCAGATTATCGACACAGTAATAGCCTAGATCTTCTAAGACCCTAAGCGCGACGGATTTTCCCGATCCTGAGCGTCCTGATACCAAAACCAATTTCATTGGGTGATCACCTGATAGAGTTCGGATTCATCTTGGGTCTTTCTTAGCTGCTTAATGATCGCCTTATCATTGAGCTTCTCGGCCATGGCGGCCAGGGTGCTAAGATGTTGCTCGCATTGATCTGCGGGCACTAATAATGCAAAAAGGATATCGACGGGCTGATTGTCAATGGCATCGAATGCGATTGGTTCAGCACATTTCACCAGTACGGCCACGGGTTGATCTATGTTGGTCAGCCGCCCGTGAGGAATCGCGATACCATTGCCTATACCTGTGCTGCCCATTTTCTCTCGAGCCAGAAGGCTTTCAAAAATTTCTTGAGAGGAGAGGGTAGGGTACTGGACAGCGGCTAAGTCGCTGATAAGCTCCAGTACCTTTTTCTTACTGCCCGGAGTGGCGCAGGTGGTGCACTCCGGCCGCAGGATGGTACTCAGTTCCATCGTTAATGTTTAGTAAGCTTCTCTTTGTGTTTAATGACCTGACGATCGAGTTTGTCAATCAGGGAGTCTATCGCGGCATACATGTCCGCATGTTCGGATGTTGCGAACACTTCTCCGCCGCGGAGATGTAACTTTGCCTCAACCTTCTGTTGCAACTTTTCGACATTTAATACAACGTGCACATTATTGATCTGATCGAAATGACGTTCAAGCTTTGTGAATTTCTCTTCGATGTAGCTTCGTAGAGATTGGGTGATCTCGATATGGTGCCCAGTCAGGTTTATTTGCATAAAGATAGTCCTCCAGTTTCCAGGTTTGTTTTATAAGCTCTTGCGCTGATTCGACGGCGGTATCAGCATCGCTTCGCGATACTTGGCAATGGTGCGTCTAGCTACCTTGATACCCTGTTCGGCCAAGAGTTGAGCCATCTTGCTGTCGCTCAATGGCTTTTTCTGGTTTTCCGCAGCAACCAGCTTCTTGATGAAGGCGCGTATTGCTGTTGAAGAGCACTCTCCGCCATCGTCGGTACCGACGTGACTGGAGAAGAAGTATTTGAGTTCGAAGATCCCTCTCGGGGTATGCATATATTTTTGTGTGGTCACACGTGAGATGGTGGACTCGTGCATCTCCACCGCCTCGGCAATGTCGTTCAGTACCATGGGCTTCATCGCCTCTTCACCAAATTCGAAGAAGCCTTGTTGGAAGTCGACGATACAGTTGGTCACCTTGAGCAGGGTCTCGTTGCGGCTCTCCAGGCTCTTAAGGAACCATTTGGCTTCCTGCAGGTGGCCACGAATAAACTGGCCATCCGCCTGGCTCTTGGTGCTGCGCGCCATGGCGGCATACTGCTGATTGACGTTGATCTTGGGCATGCTGTCGGGATTAAGCTCGACCACCCAGCGCCCCTTCTTCTTGGTGACGGTCACATCCGGGATCACATACTCGTCGCGGCTGGCGGTGATGGCGAGACCGGGACGGGGATTGAGTGTCTGGATCAGGGCGATGGCATCCCTTAGGTCATCTTCTTTGAGCTTGGTCTTGCGCATCAACAGACGGAAGTCGCGGCCGGCGATGAGATCCAGATGTTCCTTGATCAGCATGCGGGCGTTGGCGATGTGCGGCGTGTCGTCGCTGTATTGGGCGAGCTGAATCGTCAGGCATTCGCTGAGATCCCTCGCCGCCACGCCGATGGGATCGAAGTGTTGTACCCGCTTGAGTACAGCCTCGACCTCGTCGAGTTCGATCTCAGGATCGCCCATGGCTTCGAGAATATCTTCACAGGTCTGGGTCAGGTAACCACGCTCGTCGATGGCATCTATGATGGCGGTGGCGATGGCCAGATCGTTATCGGAAAAGGGGGTCAGGTTCTTCTGCCACTCAAGGTGTTCATACAGGCCTTCGCTGGTTTCACCCTGAAAAGGCATGTCGTCGTCACGCATGGCGCCCGAGCTGGAGTTGGGCGAGGCGGTATAGACCTCGTCCCAGGTGGTATCGACCGGCAGCTCGTCTGGCATGGAGTCCTGGGTCAGGGCGTCAGAGGTCTCGACACCTGAATTATCCTGGCTCGAATCCAGCTCTATCTTGTCGTCGTACTTGTTATCGAAGTTGTCGCTGACGGTATCATCTTGCAGCTCGACATTGGCGCTCTCCTGCTCTTCGTCCAACTCCAGTAGCGGGTTAGATTCTAATGCCTGCTGGATCTCCTGCTGCAACTCTAATGACGACAACTGCAACAGACGAATGGCCTGTTGTAGCTGGGGCGTCATGGTGAGATGCTGACCCATTTTGAGCTGAAGTGACGCTTTCATCGTACTGCTATTCCCTTGTTTCTAATTATAAAATGAGAAAGCTCTGGCTATATGTGCCGGACAAATATATCGAATAGTCGCTAAGGCCACAATCTAAGATAGGTTTTTCTGTGTGGCCCCGTTATAAGATTAACTATAGCTTGAATTGTTCACCTAAGTACACTGCTCGTACTTGCTGGTTGTCTAAGATTTCGGCGGGTGTGCCTTCGGCGATCAGATTACCATGGCTGACGATATAGGCTTTCTCACAGACATCTAGTGTTTCGCGCACATTATGGTCGGTGATCAACACCCCCAGGCCACGATTCTTAAGCTGCTCGATGATCTTCTTGATGTCGATGACCGAGATGGGATCGACCCCGGCGAAAGGCTCGTCGAGAAGAATAAACTTAGGGTTGGCGGCCAGCGCCCTGGCGATCTCTACCCGGCGACGTTCACCACCTGAGAGTGCCATGCCGTGGCTGTCACGGATGTGGGTGATATGGAACTCTTCCAGCAGGTGTTCCAGTTCCTCTTCGCGGCCGTCGTTGTTCAGATCGCTGCGGGTCTGCAGTACGGCCATGATGTTGTCGCGTACCGAGAGCTTACGAAAGATGCTGGCTTCCTGAGGCAGATAACCTATGCCCTTGCGGGCGCGCAGGTGCATGGGATCCAGCGTCAGGTCGTCATCGTCGATAAAGATGCGGCCCTTGTCGCTCTGCACCAATCCGACGACCATGTAGAAGGTGGTGGTCTTGCCGGCGCCGTTTGGCCCCAGCAGGCCGACGATCTGCCCGGTCTTGACCGTGAGGCTCACGTCTTGGACAACGGCACGACTCTTATAGCTCTTGGCGAGGTTCTCCGCCTTCAAGGTTAGGTGTGTCATTGCTTTTCCTGTTTGGGCTGTTCGGGTTTCTGTTCTGGCTGGATCTGCTCCTGATAGTTCTCAGGCTGAATGATGGTGATCACTCTGTCTTTGCCGCTGCTCTCGGCGATCAGCTGTTGCTGCTCTATGTTGTAGCGGATCTGCGAACCTGTGACCTGGCTGCCTTCCTGTTCCAGGGTGGCGTCGCCGATCAGTGTCAGGGTGCGGCTGGAAAGCTCGTAGCGTATCTCCTTGGCACTGGCAGATGCTGGGCGGCCATCTTCCATCACCTGAGAGTAGGTGGCTGGGTTGCCGGTGGCGATGAGGATCTTGCCGCTATTCTTCTCTTTGCTGAAGGCGCGCAGCTTACTGGCCAAAATCTTGATTGAGCCTTGTGTGACTTCTACCGGACCGTGGAAGATGATCTGGTTGTTCTTGATGTCGGCTTCCTGGCTGGCGGCAGAGATCTTAACCTCTTGCAGCAGGTCGTTTACCTCGGCGTGGGCGCCAATACTGACCAGGGACAGCAGGCCAGCAAGAATAAGGCTATTTAGTTTCATATGTTCCTTCTACCTGACTCGTCAGTCGTATATTTTGTGCGTTGAGATCGGCATATAAGCCTTCCCCGGTAATGAGGAAATCTTGCCCTGTGACCCGAATGCTTCTGTCGGATGTCATAATCATAGTATTGAGATCCAGCTCCAGATAGGTGGTCTCTATGGTCTGAATCGGTTCTTCTGGGCTAATGGCATCAATGATAACATTATTTTCCAGGGTGACCCGTCCGCTATTTTTGTCCAGCGTGCCCTTGGTGGACCTCAGGCGCCACTGGGCATCGCCGTTGTCGGGATAGACCAGATAGATGGGCTGGGTAAAGTAGGTCAGGTTGCGCTCGGCATAGTGTTCCATGTGGCTGGCCGATACCCGGCTGTTGATGCCACCCTCATCATTGTATTGCACGCTCTTGAGATCCCGGACGATATAGTCGGGACGATCGACGTTTTTGAGGGCTAGATCTTCGTTGCCCTTTTTCGACTGCACCTGCCAATAGAGCAGCAGTGCGGTGCCGAAGAAGGCGATGATCGCCAGGGTGACTCTGTTCATATGCTCATTCCGTGGGCCGAGGCAAACTTATCCTGACTCAGCAGAATAAGATCCGTCAGTTCACGCAGGGCGCCATGACCGCCCTTGATATGGGTGACCATGTCGGCGTGTTGGCGCACATAGGGGTGACCGTCGGCCACGCAGACAGACAGGCCCACCTTCTCCATCACAGGCAGGTCCACCATGTCATCACCTATGTAGGCAACTTCCTCTGGCGTGACCTTATAGAGGCTTAGCAGCTCCTGGTAGGGCTCTAGCTTGTTGTCGACACCCTGGTAGATGTGGGTGATGCCCAGTGCCGTCATGCGATCTTCCACTATCTGTGACTTGCGCCCCGTGATGATGGCCACGGGAATGTCGCTGGTCAGCAGAGAGCGGACGCCATAGCCGTCGCGGGTATGGAAGGTCTTGAGCTCATCGCCCGAGTTACTCATATAGACCAGGCCGTCGGAGAAGACGCCGTCGACGTCGCAGATCAACAGCTTGATCTGTTTCGCTTTCAGCCAGACTTCGTCGCTGATGGGACCGTAGAAACCTTGATGTGCCATGTTAGATCACCCCCGCCTTAACCATGTCCAGCATGTTGAGTGCGCCAATCGGTCTTTGTTGATCGTCGGTGACGATCAGGCCGTTGATCTCTTTCTCGTCCATCACCTTGAGTGCCTGGGCGGCTAAGATACCGTCGCTGACGGTGACGCAGCCATGGGTCATCACCTCTGAAATCGAGGTCTTGCGCAGGTTGATCTCAGCGTCGATCACCCGGCGCAGATCGCCATCGGTGAAGATGCCGACCAGCAGCCCCTGGTTATTGACCACAGCAGTCATGCCCAGCCCCTTCTTGGAGATCTCATACAGGGCCTCTGTGATGCAGATATCTTCGCTAACCAGTGGCAGCTCGTCGCCCTTGTGCATCACATCGCTCACCTTGAGCAACAGCTTGCGGCCCAGGCTACCGCCTGGGTGGGATAGGGCGAAATCATCTTTGGTAAAGCCACGAGCCTGAAGCAGGGCCACCGCCAGGGCATCGCCCATGACCAGGGTGGCCGTGGTGCTGGAAGTTGGTGCCAGTCCCAGCGGACAAGCCTCTTCCGGTACCTCGATACACAGGTGGACTATGGCGTGTTTGGCCATGTTGGATTCGGGTTTACCCGTTACCGCGATGACCGGCAATCCCATGCGCTTGATCACCGGCATCAGGGTTAAAATTTCGCTGGCCTCACCCGAGTTGGAGATGGCGAGCACGATATCGTTCTCGCTCAGGACGCCCAGGTCTCCGTGACTGGCCTCGCCGGGGTGGACGAAGAAGGCGGGGGTGCCAGTGCTGGCCAGGGTGGCCGAGATCTTGTTACCTATGTGGCCGGATTTGCCCATGCCCATCACAATTACCTTGCCGGTGCAGGCGAGGATCAGCTGGCAGGCCTTGGCAAATTCACTTGAGTCGACATATTGATACAGGTTGTCCAGCGCGTTGCGCTCGATATCGATAACCTTGCGTCCCCAATGACGTAATTGATCTGCATCTACCATCTTGTTCTCTCTATTTTGTCGGCCTAAACGTTATTAGGATAGGAAAAGCGTGATTTGGTACGCGATAAAAGTCGCTAATAACACGCCGCCATGCCAAGGGCGAAGTTGGCGGGCTTTGCCGGTTAATAAAATCAGTATGGCCAGGGCAACGCTGGTTGCCATCACCATGTAAAAGTCGCGACTGCTGGCGGCGGCATCGACCGCGCCAGGGGCGATAAGGGCGGGCAGCGCCAATACCGCTAGAATATTAAACAGGTTCGAGCCAACCACGTTACCTATGGCCAGATCGTCTTCCTTCTTCAGCACGCCTGCCACACAGGCCGCCAGTTCCGGCAGGCTGGTGCCGACGGCGATGATGGTCAGGCCTATGACTAAGTCTGACATATGGAAGGCCTTGGCGATACCCACGGCGCCTTGCACCATCCAGTCGGCAGACAGGGGCAGCAGCACTAGGCCGATGACGAGCCAGAGGATCGCCTTAGGCGTGGGGACATCTTTAGGCACCTCGCTCTCGGCCTCATCGATGAGCGGATCTTTTTCCTTATTGGCGATCGCATGCCAGATCAGGTATCCCATGAGGGCGAAGAAGAGTGCCAACAGCACCAGCCCCTCGATGCGGGTCAGCTGACCATCATAGAGAAAGTATCCTGCCAGCGCCGTGGCGCCAAGCATCATAGGGATTTCCCGCTTGAGTGTCTGTGAGCTTACCGAGATTGCGCCTAACAGCGCGGTGATCCCTAAGATCAACGTGATGTTGGCGACGTTGGAGCCCAGCACATTACCTATGGCCGTGTCTGTCATGCCCTCGAGGGAGGCGGTGGCTGCCACAAACATTTCCGGGGCCGAGCTGCCCATAGCGACGATAGTGAGGCCAATCAACATAGGCGGCAGGCCGAGATTACGGGCGAATGCCGCGGCGCCGAAGACGAATTTGTCGGCACTCCAAACCAGTGCACCCAAACCAGCAATCAGTAAGAAAATATTAAATAGCATTGAAAATCTTTTTATTTAAGAGTCTGCCGCGCATTTTCGCTGGATTTGAACAAAATTGAAAGTATTGCGCAAAGATAGTGTCGATTCAGTTGTGCACAATCCGTCAATTTCGTACAATTTGCCTCTTTTCCTGCCGCCTAACCATGGAACGCACTAGGTCCCGTTATGAGTCATCAATCGTTAAGTCATGACAACCAAGCAAAGGGTGAGACTAAGCCGATGGAACAAGCGCCGATGGAACAAGCGAAGCCATTGGTCGAGATCAGTCATCTGGGCTTCAGTCGTGGCACCCATGTTATCTATGACGATGTCAGCCTCACGATCCCCAGGGGGAAGGTGACCGCCATCATGGGACCCAGCGGCATAGGCAAGACCACACTGCTTAAGCTGATCGGTGGTCAACTGCGCCCAGACAAAGGGGTCATCAAGGTCGATGGCATAGACGTGCATCAATGCAATCGCGGCGAGCTGTTTGCCCTGCGTAAGCGCATGAGCATGCTGTTTCAGAGCGGCGCCCTGTTTACCGACATGAATGTGTTCGACAACGTGGCCTTTGCCCTTAGGGAACACTCCGAGCTGCCCGAGGCGATCATTCGCCGCATCGTGTTGATGAAGCTCGAGGCGGTCGGTCTTCGCGGCGCGGCGCAGATGATGCCGAGCGAACTCTCTGGCGGCATGCAAAGGCGTGCGGCCCTGGCTCGCGCCATCGCCCTGGAACCCGAGTTGGTGCTCTACGATGAGCCATTTGCCGGTCAGGACCCTATCTCCATGGGCGTCCTAGTTAAGCTGATCCGCGAGCTGAGCGACGCGCTGAGCCTCACCTCTGTGGTGGTGTCTCACGACGTACAGGAGGTGCTGGGGATTGCCGACTACGTCTATGTGCTGGCCGATAAGAAGGTGATCGCCCATGGTACGCCAGCCGAATTAAGGGCCGCAGACAATCCGAAATTGAAACAGTTTATCGGCGGCGAGCCCGACGGGCCCGTGCCGTTTCATTTTCCCGCCCAGGATTACCAGAAGGAGATGTTAGGTGAGCGTGATTGATCAAATCGCCCGCTTAGGTCGTGGTGCGATCGACAGTGTCACCGGCCTGGGACGCGCCGGACTCATGTTGTGGGGCGCCATCGCCAAGGTGCCAAGGGTACGTAAGAGCACGCCGCTACTGATCAAGCAGCTGTATGTGATCGGCGTGCAGTCCATGGTGATCATCCTGGTCTCAGGCCTCTTCATCGGCATGGTGCTGGCGCTGCAGGGCTATAATATTTTGGTGGGTTTTGGTACCGAAGACAGCCTGGGGCCCATGGTGGCGCTCAGTCTGCTGCGTGAACTTGGCCCCGTGGTGACCGCGCTGCTGTTTGCCGGACGAGCAGGCTCGGCGCTCACCGCAGAGATCGGCCTGATGAAGAGTACCGAACAGCTCTCCAGCCTGGAGATGATGGCTATCGATCCTCTGCGTCAGGTGATCGCGCCGCGCTTCTGGGCCGGGGTGATCAGCCTGCCGCTGCTGGCGCTGATGTTTACCGCCGTGGGCATCTATGGCGGTCATCTGGTGGGGGTTGAGTGGAAGGGGATCGATAGCGGCAGCTTCTGGTCGATACTGCAGGCCTCGGTAGAGTGGCGTCAGGACATAGTGAACTGTTTGATCAAGAGCTTGGTGTTCGCCGTAGTGGTCACCTGGATAGCCCTGTATCGTGGCTATCATGTGATTCCTAATCCCGAGGGGATTAGCAGGGCGACCACACAAACAGTGGTGCAGTCTAGCCTGGCGGTGTTGGCGCTGGACTTCCTGTTGACGGCCATGATGTTTGGCCGCTGATGAATTTTTGTTTATGGATAAACCTATATGCCTGCCTTCGTGGTATGTATAGAACTGAGTGGTAATTGGGTATGTTGACTCGCAAAATTGAACTTTTAGTTGGTTTGTTTATTCTGTCGGGCCTGATGGCCTTCCTGGTCTTGGTGTTCAATGTCGCCAACGTCGAGGTGAAGCCTGGGCAGAGCCACTACACCTTGTATGCCAAGTTTACCAATGTGGGTGGCCTCAAGGTGCGCTCGCCGGTCAAAGTGGGTGGCGTGGTGGTTGGTCGAGTGACCAAGATTGGCCTGGATCCCGATGAACTGGTGGCCGTGGTCGAGTTGGCGATGGACAAAGAGTACGATCAGTTCCCCGAGACCAGTAGCCTGTCTATCTTGACCTCTGGGCTCTTGGGTGAGCAGTTCCTGGGCCTGACGCCAGGTTTCGTGATGGACGATATCGGCATGTTGAAAGATGGCGATCGTATCGACGATACCCATTCGGCCTTAGTGCTCGAAGACCTTATCGGCCAGTTCTTATACAGTATGAAGTCTAAAGAAAATTAATAGGGACGAATATGAAACAGTTGTTGCAAGTGCTCTTCTCTTCCTTGGTGTTGCTAGTTAGCAATCTGGTCAGCGCCGAGGAGATCTCGGTCAATACTAAAGACCCCTACGCCATGGTGGAATCGGTCGCCAACAAGACTTTCGCCCGATTTCATCAGGATATTGCCACAATTCAGGCCAATCCTGACCATCTTAAGGTGATAGTCTCTGACGAGCTGATGCCTTATATCGATTACAAGTATGCCTCTTACAAGGTGATGGGGCCTTACCTACGTCAGAGTACGCCGGATCAGCGTGAGCGTTTCGCCGAGGCGTTTAGGGCCTATCTGATCGCCACCTATGCTCAGGCCTTTACCGAGTATACGGATCAGCAGGTAGAATTTGCGCCGGCCAAGCGTTTCGACGATGAGAAGATGGTGGATGTTAACGTGCAGATCATCGAGCAGGGACGTCCGCCTATCAAGCTGATCTTCAGGGTTCGCCGCCTCAAAGACGACACCTGGAAGGCGTTCGACTTGGTGGCAGAAGGGGTCAGCCTGCTCTCCTCAAAGAGCGCCGAGATCACTAACCTCATCCGCCAGAATGGCATAGATGCGGTGATCAAGGAGCTAGAGACGCACACGGCAGACCGTATCAGCTTGGCGAGCAAGGAGACTAAGCTATAATGCTGGCCTTTGAGCAGGACGCTGGCCAGTGCAAGGTGAGCGGCCAGCTGTCACAGGCGGCCGTGGTACAGCTCTGGCCTAAACTGGAGACACTGCTGAGCGGGCCATGTGAGCGATTGGATCTCTCTGGAGTCGCCTATAGCGATAGCGCAGGTGTCGCCCTGTTGTTGCATCTGGTGGCAGAGCAGCAGGCGAAGGGAAAGTCACTGGCGCTTTGCAATCCACCATTGCAACTGCAAAAGCTAATAGATTTATATGATTTACAAGACTTCTTCACCGAAGAAGCCAAATAAAAGGGTTATCCGTTTATGGAATGTAATGAGATTGAACAGCTGCTTACTCAAGCGCTGGCACTAGATGAAGTACACGTGAGCCAGGATGGGACACACTATAAGATTGTCGCCGTCGGCGAGTGTTTCGACGGTGTAAGCCGCGTCAAGCAGCAGCAGATGATCTATGCCCCCTTGATGGAACATGTGACCAGTGGGGCGCTACATGCCATCACTATCAATGCCTTTACCCCGACGCAGTGGAAGCGTGAAAAAATCTTCAACATGCCAGGTTAGAGACTCACAGTGGATAAATTAACAATTCAGGCCAGTGGTGCATTGGCCGGTGACGTGGTGATTTCAGGCGCCAAGAATGCCGCCCTGCCGATTCTGATGGCCGGTGTGCTCGCCGAGACCGATTTTGTGGTCAGCAATGTGCCGAACCTGCGCGATGTCAACACCAGCTGTGAGCTGTTGCGTTGCCTCGGCGCCGACGTGAGCCGTGGCGATGACGGCAAGATCACCATCTCGACGACTCAGCTAAACGAGTTTTGCGCGCCCTATGAACTGGTGAAGACCATGCGCGCCTCTATCCTGATCCTGGGCCCCTTGCTGGCCCGTTACGGCACCGCCGACGTATCCCTGCCTGGTGGCTGCGCCATCGGTGCTCGTCCGGTTAACCTGCACCTGCATGGCTTGGAGCAGATGGGCGCCAAGATTGAGGTGAAAGAGGGTTATATCAAGGCACGTGTCGATGGTCGCCTCAAGGGCGCCCATATCTTCATGGATATGATCAGCGTCGGTGCCACAGAGAACCTGCTGATGGCGGCGGCCCTGGCCGATGGCGAGACCGTGATCGAAAACGCTGCCCGCGAACCTGAGGTGATCGATCTGGCCAACTGTCTCAACGCCATGGGCGCAAAGATCACAGGCGCAGGTAGTGATACCATTCGTATCCAGGGTGTCGAGTCTCTCAGTGGCTGTGAATATCGCGTGATGCCAGATCGCATCGAGACGGGTAGCTTCCTGGTGGCCGCTGCGGTAACCCGAGGCAAGATACGTTGTGTCGATGCCGATCCTAAGACCCTGGAGGCCGTACTCGCCAAGCTCGAAGACGCCGGCGCCAGCATCACAACCGGTGAAGATTGGATCGAACTGGATATGCAGGGCAAACGCCCTAAGGCGGTCAATATCAAGACCATGCCTTACCCGGGGTTCCCAACAGATATGCAGGCGCAGTTCTGTGTGCTAAACGTCTTGGCGGAAGGTACGGCGACCATTACCGAGACCATCTTCGAGAACCGTTTCATGCATGTGCCTGAGCTTATCCGTATGGGCGCCAACATGGAGCTGGAAGGCAATACCTGTATCATCAAGGGTTGTGAGCGGCTCAACGGCGCTCAGGTGATGGCGACAGATTTACGCGCCTCGGCGAGCCTGGTGATTGCCGGTCTGGTGGCCGATGGTGTGACTACGGTGGATCGTATCTACCACCTCGACAGAGGCTATGAGCATATCGAAGAGAAGTTTAAGGGCCTAGGCGGCGAAGTCGTGCGGGTCAGCTAACCTTTTCTTTATCATGAGAAAGCCACCTTAGGGTGGCTTTTTTGTGGCCGAGATAAATTTGCGTCGATATTGTCGAGACTGTCACGGCGGCCTATGTTGAGCCAGTGTTAAAGTCTTCCTATGCTGACTTTTATCGTGTTTAACATCTACCTCTTCTATGGCCTAGTGTTTTTTTCCATTGGCTGCGTAGTCGTTTTTCGCAATTTTAAGTACAGTCAGCTCTCCATCTCGCCCACGCTCTGGGCCCTGGCCCTGTTTGGCTTTACCCACGCCTTCCACGAGTGGTCTGAGTTATACGTCATCCTCTTTGCCGACGACATCAGTCAGCAATATCAGGTGCTGGTTCAGTGGCTTAGGCTACTTAAATTGGCACTCTCCTTTGCCAGCCTGATGGTGTTTGCCTGGCTGCTCTTCGCTATCTTGTCGCGGCGCATAGCCCGCATAGGCCATGGGGCGATCCTGCTGGTTCTGCTGGCCTACAGTATCTCAGTGGTGAGTCTATCTGGCTCCTTGGATCTCTCCGATGAGATGTTTTCACAGGCGGCTCACTGTACGCGTCTGTTGCTGGGGTTTGGCAGCGCGTTTCTGGCCGGCTCCGGCATGGCTATCTATGGCCATGGCTTGCTACAGGCGCGGCATGACTATGGCCAGTATTTTGTGGCGACCGGTGTGGGCCTGTGGATTTACGGCGTGCTTGCGGGTCTGGTGCCGACCGATCTGCATATGACCATTCCCGTGCTGCGTACCCTAGCCAGTGGCCTGGTGTTGATCACCCTGTTTAAGGCGCTCAAGATCTTCGACATCGAGCGGGAGCAGCAAACTGAGGTGAAGTTAAAGCGTGCGATAGAGGCCGATAAGTATAAGGCGATCGGTCAGCTGGCCATGGGGGTGGCCCATGAGATCAACAATCCGCTGGCATCCTCGACCCTGGCGCTGGATCTGTTAGAGCGAAAGCATCCGCCACAAGATGACGCATACAAAGAGTACATCAACCGTATTCGACTCGGGATCAGCCGCGCCGCCGAGATCAGCAAGGAGTTACTGGCCTATGCCAGACCGAACTCGGAGGAGGCGATGCCGGTGTGCCTGGCTGAGGTGATTCGCTCGTCGATTAAGCTGCTGTCACATAAGCAACGTAACTTCGAGATCCGGGTCAATTGCCCCGAATCGCTGTCGATGTTGGGGCAGAAGATTAAGCTTGAAGAGCTGCTGATCAACCTGCTCAACAATGCCATGGATGCCAGTAAACAGGGCGGCATCATCTGCGTCGATGTGGCAAGCGAAGCGGGTGGGATTAGGCTGTCGGTCACGGATCAGGGGCAGGGGATGGACGATGCGAGTCTTGCCAGGGCGTTAGAGCCTTTTTACTCCACCAAGGCGATAGGTAAGGGCACCGGACTTGGGCTGGCTATCTGCGAGTCGATAGTCAGGGCCCATAGGGGAAGCATGGATATTCACAGCCAGCTGGGGCAGGGAACCCAGGTGTCGATTCTATTTGAGGAGGTCTGATGGCCAGCATTTTAATTGCCGAAGATGACGCCGACTTACGCACCAATATGGTGGATATCTTAGAGTTGGAAGGCCATCAGGTCGTCGCGGTCGATTGCGCCGAGGCGGCGATCTCGGCCTGCCAGCAGCACAGCTTCGACATCGCGCTGATGGATTTGCTCATGCCGGGTATGACTGGGGTCGAGGCGATCTCTAACCTACGCCAATTGAATCCTTTCATCGCCATTATCATAGTCACCGCCTACGCCACGGTCGATACCGCCGTCGATGCCATGAAGAAGGGCGCCGACAGCGTGATGACCAAACCCTTCAATGCCGGTGAGCTATTGATGGGGATTAAACGCAGTATCGCCGAGAAGCAGTTGTTGAAGTCGGCCGTCAATATCGACGCCGATAGCGTCTATGCCGCCCTAGCCAATCCGTTGCGGCGCTCGACCCTGAAACAGCTGGGGACTCATAAGCAACTTAAATTTATGGATCTTTGCCGTCTGGTGGGCGTCGAGGATCACACCAGGTTTAATTTTCATCTGCGCCAATTAAAGAAGGCCGGTCTGGTGCAACAAAATGAGAGTAAGGTCTATATTTTGACAACAACTGGGCAATTTGTTTTACAAAATCACAATCTTTCATGACGTCATAAAATCCTAATAATCAGTAGGTTAATCTTTTTCTGATAAGGAAACTTCACAATAGTCAGGCTATTGTGAAATCGCCTAATCTATCCCTTAAGTGGTAAGTCGCAAATACTGTGACCATGTCCGAAGAGACATATCAGTCACCCTTCCTGCAAGTTGGTGATTGTCATAAGCCACGAGAGGATGAATATATGAGCAGCCAAATTCCATGTAAAAAGCTATTGCTTGCTAGCATGATCTCTATGTTGGTGGCGTGTGGTAGTGATAATGACGACACCCCTCCACCAGTTGAAAGCAACACCCCGCCCGTTGCCGTTGCCGATAGCGCAACCGTTACCGTGTCAGAAATGGTCAGCATAGATGTGCTGGCAAACGATACCGACGCCGATGGCGATACCCTGTCAATCGTCTCTGTCAGCTCCGATAGTGCGGTCATCAAGGAGGGTAAGGTTGAATATACCGCAGGTGACGCGGCGGGAGAGGTTAAGTTTAACTATACCATCACAGATGGCACAGATGAGGCGGTTGGTGAGGTTACCGTGACCGTCGAGGCGCTGCCTGAGCCTGAAGCCTTGGCCTATGTCGGCTCTGCCGCCTGTGCTGGCTGTCATGGGGATCAGCATGCCTCATTCGCCAAGACGGGCCATAACTTCAAGATTCAGAAGATCGCCGCTGGCGAGCAGCCGAGTTTTCCTTATACGCCAGAGAGCACCATCACTGGAGCCATAGATCTGCTGGTCGACTCGACGCCAAACAATACCCTGGGGGCGCCGACTAGCTATGATGAGGTGAGCTATGTGGTGGGCGGTTATCACTGGAAGATGCGTTGGTTGGATAAAGACGGTTACATAGTGACGGGTAAGAATGTCCAGTACAACATACATAACAGTAAAGGCGAGTTGAACATTCCCGACAATCACCCCGCCGACCCGGACGTCATGGGTAACTACAAAGATACCGAATTTGATGTGCAGTACAGCTGTGGTAACTGTCACACCACGGGCTGGAAGCGCACCACAGACGTGGCCGGTGGCGACAGCCGTAATCCGGATCGTCAAGGCGACCTACCCGGCATGAACGGAACCTTTGCCGAGCAGGGGATTCAGTGTGAATCGTGCCACGGTGCCGGTAGTTTACACGTGAAGGCGCCTTCGAAAGACAACATCACCAAGATAGCAACGGCGCGCACCACGGATGATTTCCTCGCCGAGGATATGGCATATGGCAAGGCAGTTACCTGCGCCGAATGTCATACCCGTGACGGTGAGAAGGACTATCCAAGCTTCGTCAGCAAGTACAACGGTGCTTTCCCTGCGGGCAGTCAGGTAGGGGGACGTATCATTGCTAAGGGAGGCCTGGCTCAGCATCACCAAACCGCCGACGAACTCCTGGGTGTCGTACCGCAAGATCATGGTGCCTACAAAGCCGGCGATGAGATTGGTGCCAAGAAAGGCATGAGCTGTACCAGCTGTCATGATGCGCACAAGTCAACCAAGAATCAGGATAGCAGCGATGGTCTACATGCGGGCGCGGTGAAGGCCTGTAGCGATTGTCATACCATGGCGTTTGCCGATGGTGGCGGATCCTACGGTCATAGCTCCATTGCCGAGTGCACCGACTGTCATATGCCGAAACTTGCTAAGAGTGCGGTAACCACTGGACCTAAGTTAGGCAGTGCCGATGTGGTGTTTGGTGATATCAAGTCTCACCTGTTCACCCTGGACCTGTCACCCGATGCGAAACAGTTTACCGACGATGGTAAGTATCAAATGCCTTGGGGTACGGCCAAGTTTACCTGTGGTAACTGTCATGGCGACTACACAGAGAAGGCGGCGGCCCTGACTAAGATCCATAAATAACAGGTTAGATAATAAGTGTGGGTTGTGCCCACGATAATGAAGTGAAAAAGTGATTCATTGCCCTTCCCCATAGGTGAAGACCATCTCAGCCACTGCGCTAAGGTGGTCTTTTTTTTGGGGGGAGGATGAGTCACCGCTATGCAGGTCAAGACTTGCCGCGGTCTAGGCGGTGAAATTGGCGATAAGCGCCATGCCAGGTTGAGTAAGGCTTAGGGAAGGTGCGAATAAGCCCCGTGCTTGCTCTGTGTGTGCTAAAAGTGGATAGATGCAAGGCACAGTTTGCAGCGAATGGCCCTAGTCCTTCGCAAGAACTTCCTCTGCAGGGATGAAACATATTTAATCTCATCTGGGCGGTACAGATCTGCTTATACTTGTAGTATAAAAAGGTCGGCCAATTTAATTATGCTAAGGAGAGTATATGGCACATAGCAAAAGGATGGCGTTGTTAGTCGCGCTGCTTATCGGCGCCCTTATCTGTTACGGCGTGGGGATGCATCTGGGGGCCTTGAGCCTGCTGGTCGTCGGCGCGCTGCTCGAGTGTGGTTTCTGGCTCCGGCTATTTAAGCGTCCGAGTCGATAGCGACTGGCCTGCCACAACTCTGGTTGGGCGGTTAGGGTTAGGTTGGGCCGTTAAACTTACGTTAGGTCGAGCGACTTAGGTTGAGCCGTTACACTTAGGTTGTTGGGCTATCAGCCATAGAACAGATAAAAGAAAAGCCAGCGATTGCTGGCTTTTTTATGCGGGCTATTCACAGGCTCTTACTCACTGCCTAGATTTTCCCCTATGGTGACGGGCACCTCATAGTATTTGCCGCTGCGTATGATGGTCATGGTGACCTGAGTGCCTGGTGGCGTCTCGGCAATTCTGTCCATCAGCATCTCGACACCGGGAACGGTTTCGTCGTTAAACTTAGTGATCACGTCTCTGGGTCTGAGCTTGGCCTGGGCGGCCGGCCCTTGATGATCGACACCCGTCACCATGACACCGGTCAGATCCGGCAGGTTGAGGATCTGCGCCATCACAGGGTTGATCGCCTCGCCAGTGATGCCAAGTGCACCACGGATCACCCGGCCATCTTTAATCAGCTTGCCCATGATGCTGTGGGCCAGCTTGATGGGGATGGCGAAGTTAATGCCATGGCCACCACCCTCGCCGCCAATCTGGAAGGCGGCGGTGTTGATGCCGATCAGTCGGCCGCTGGTGTCGATGAGCGCGCCGCCCGAGTTACCCGCGTTGATGGCGGCGTCTGTCTGCAGGAAGTCCAGATAGCCCGAACTCAGGCCGTTACGACCTGTGGCGCTGATGATCCCCTGGGTGATGGTTTGCCCCAGGTTATAGGGGTTGCCTATGGCCAGTACCACGTCGCCGACCTGGGCCGGCACATCTAAGTTGATGGGGACGACAGGCAGGGCATCGCCCTCTATCTTGAGCACCGCCAAGTCGGTGACAGAATCAGAACCCACGACCTCAGAGGTAAACTTGCGGCCATCTTGCAGGGCGACCACTATCTCGTCGGCCTTCTTGACCACGTGATAGTTGGTGAGTATGTAACCCTCTTTACTCATGATCACGCCCGATCCCAGCCCCTGTAGTGAGCCCGAATTGAGCGGACGGCTCTGATCTATGCTCAGGCTGTAGATGTTGACTACCGCCGGTGCGGCGCGGCGTACTGCCTGGGAGAAGGAGAGTTCTATTCCGTTCTGTCCGCGGCTCTGGAAGAAGTTGCTGTGGTTAGCCGTGCCTGTGATCCATGGGGTGATGACCAGAAAGACGGCGGCCATGATGAGGCCGAAAAAAACAGCTTTCGCGATGTAAATTACCGTGTCTTTAAGCGTCATGATTTAAGGTGTTATGGGGAAAGTAGCGTTAGATTAACATGTTTATTTATAGGGCACTATTGGCCTAAGTGCATAAAGCGAGAAATAAAAGAGGCCATGGCGCAGGCGGTTAAGCCTGGCCATGGCCCCCGAGTCGTCCTATCTGAGCACCAGATAAAGACTGTTGTTACCGCGCAGCAGTTTCAGGGCTACGGCGCCGTGTTGCTCCTTAAGTTCCGCCTTAAGCTCTTTAAGATCTTCGATACGGGTGCGGTTGACCCCGACTATGATATCGCCCTTGAGCAGGCCGCTAGCCGCCGCCGGAGAACCCTGGGCGATCTCTGTGATCTCGACCCCTTTCTTATTGTTCTCTAGCGTTGCACCCGCCAGCATAGGATGTACGGCACCGGCCGCGGTTTCTGTTTGCTGGTTAGCCTCGCCTAGCACAGCGGTGACCGTCTTCTCATCGCCGTCGCGGATCAGGCCGAGCTTCACCTTGGCACCGGCACCCATGGTACCTATCTTGGCTCTCAGCTCCTGGAAGGACTTGATCGGCTTGCCGTTGACGCTGATTATGATGTCACCGGCCTTGATGCCCGCCTTATCCGCCGCGCTGTCTGGCATTACCTCGTTGACGAAGCCACCGTGCTGAGAATCCAGGCCAAAGCCTTGGGCCAGCTCGCTATCTAGGTCTCGACCGCTGACACCCAGCACGCCGCGGCGTACCTCGCCGTGTTCGATCAGCTGATCTACCAGGTTGTTGACCATGTTGGCCGGAATAGCAAAGCCGATGCCTACGTTACCGCCGCCCGGGGCGACGATGGCGGTGTTGATGCCGATCAGCTCACCGTTGAGGTTTACCAGGGCGCCGCCCGAGTTACCGCTGTTGATGGCGGCGTCTGTCTGAATGAAGTTCTCCAGCATCTCGATACCTAGGCCGCTTCGGCCCATGGCGCTGACGATGCCCGAGGTGACTGTCTGGCCAAGACCGAAGGGGTTACCAATGGCCACGGCGAAGTCACCCACCTTAAGTTCATCTGAGTCGGCGCGCTTGAGGGCCACCAGGTTCTTGGCTTCGATCTGTAACAGGGCCACGTCGGACTCGGCATCTGTGCCGATAAGCTTGGCCTCTATCTCACGGCCGTCATGCAGGCCAATCAAGATCTCGTCGGCACCGTCGATCACATGGTTGTTGGTGACGATATAGCCTTTCTTCGCATCTATGATGACCCCCGAACCTAGCCCCTTGAAGGGACGTTCCTGCACCTGCTCTCTCGGGGCGTTAGGGCCGAAGAAGTAGCGGAAGGCGTCGGGCAGACGCTGCTTAGAGACATGGGTGCCAGATACGGCGACGGCCACCACGGCTGGGGTGGTTTTCTCCAGCATGGGGGCCAGGCTAGGTAGCTCCTGTCCGTCGACGGCCAGTGGAATGGCGGCTTGAGAAACGGCAGGCATAACCATCAGGCTCGCGCCGAGCAGTGCGGCGGAAAGTAGTGATAATTTCGTTTTCATCTATTCATGACTCCAATGTTGCAATTATGAACTTATGACTCTGTAGATATAAGGCTACTCGGACGTAAATCAAGTGATTAAAAGACAGTGTTACTCAATCCGACTATCGCCTTCTCGATAAAGTTCAGGTGATTAACAAAGGTTAATTTTTCGTTAGTCTTCATCGACTAGCGAGCGGTAAAACCCTGGTCGTCCCATTAACGTTTGTCTGTGTCTGCTCAGGTTTAAGCTTGGCGCACATATACCCTGAGATTGCGTGTCGTGATACCATTTAGCGATTGGATTAAGGATAGAAGAGAATAATTTCAGTGTCGCATCTCACCCCCTGGCAGCATTATCAAGCCGATCTACAACGTGATGACTTTTCCTATGACCCCGCTCAGGAGCAGGCGGTCAAGGCCCTGCAGCGTGTCTATGATGAGTTGATTGCGGCGCAGCAAAAGCCGACGGGGATGGCGAAACTGCTGGGGTTCCTGGCTAAGCCGGCGCCTTCGGTGCAAGGCCTCTACCTCTGGGGCGGCGTCGGGCGCGGCAAGACCTATCTGATGGACACCTTCTATGATGCGCTGCCGGGCGAGCGTAAACTCAGGGCGCACTTTCATCGCTTCATGCATCAGATTCATCTGGATCTCGACAACCTCAAGGGGCAGCGTGATCCCCTGCTGGTGATCGCCAAGCGGATGGCTGAGCGCTATCAGGTGATCTGTTTCGACGAGTTCTTCGTCTCAGACATTACAGATGCCATGCTGCTGGGCACACTATTTCAGGCGCTGTTTGCCGAAGGGGTGGCGCTGGTGGCCACCTCGAACATCATTCCCGATGAGCTCTATCGCAACGGCCTGCAAAGGGCGCGTTTCCTGCCGGCGATTGCGCTGATTAACAAGCACTGTCAGGTGTTGAATGTGGACGGCGGCATCGACTATCGCCTGCGGACCCTGGAGCAGGCCGAGATCTACCATTATCCACTAGACCCTCAGGCCGATAAGAACCTGCTGGGGTATTTCCAGCAGCTGGCGCCCGAGTCGGAAGTCTCCCGCGAGGCGATTGATATCGATGGCCGTGAGATCGCCATCCGCCAGCAGGCCCAAGGGGTGCTATTGATCGATTTTCGCGATCTGTGCGACGGTCCCCGTAGCCAGCGCGACTATATGGAGCTGGCCTGTCTCTATCACACGGTATTGCTCAGCGGTGTCGAGCAGATGGGCAGTCAGAGCACGGGTGATGATATCGCCAGACGCTTCCTGGCCATGGTGGACGAGTTCTATGAGCGCCACGTTAAGCTGATCATCTCGGCCGAGGTAGCACTGAAGGAGATCTATACCCAGGGGCTGCTGAGTTTCGAATTCAGACGCTGTCGTTCGCGCCTGACCGAGATGCAATCGCACGACTATCTCGCGCTGGAACACCTGCCATAGGGCGAGATTCAACCGATAAATGGCGCTTTTTACCGTTTCGGCGCCAAATCGATCGAAAGCTGAGTAAATCATTTAAATTTAGCTGAAAAAATTAGGTGATTTTTAACTCAGCTTTGTCTATAATTCGCGACCTGCCCTCGTTACTCCGCCAAAAAGGCGGAAGTTGTAAAGCCTTATTCTTTGCTCGAAGGGGCGGAGAATGGCATTTTTTGTGTTGTTATTTATTAAAAATAATGGCATTTGAGACAGAATTTAAACATTGGGTTTTTGTAAATGAAGACTACATATACTGCTACACCAGAAACAGTGACGCGCGAATGGTTCGTTGTTGACGCTGAAGGTAAAACTTTAGGTCGTATCGCTACTGAGATCGCTCGTCGTCTACGTGGCAAGCATAAGGCAGAATACACTCCTCACGTTGATACTGGCGATTACATCATAGTTATCAATGCTGAGAAAGTAACTGTAACTGGTAACAAAGCAGCAGCTAAGACTTACTACTCTCATTCTGGTTTCCCAGGTGGTATCAAGCAGATTACTTTTGATAAGCTGCAAGATCATAAGCCAGAAATGATTATCGAGAAAGCAGTAAAAGGTATGTTGCCAAAAGGTCCTCTGGGACGTGCCATGTACCGTAAACTGAAAGTTTACGCTGGCGCAGAGCACAACCATGCTGCACAACAACCACAAGTTCTTGATATCTAATCCGGGAGTAAGCTAATGTCTGCAACTCAGTACTACGGCACTGGCCGTCGCAAAACATCTACTGCTCGCGTATTCGCTAAAGTAGGTAGTGGTAACATCGTCGTGAACCAACGTCCACTTGACGAATATTTTGGTCGTGAAACTGCTCGTATGGTTGTTCGTCAACCTCTAGAGCTAGTTGAAATGACTGAAAAGCTAGACATCTATGTAACTGTTAAGGGCGGTGGTATCACTGGCCAGGCAGGTGCAATCCGTCACGGTATCACTCGTGCCCTGATGGAGCTTGATGAAGCTCTACGTCCTTCTCTACGTGCCGCTGGTTTCGTTACCCGTGATGCTCGTAAAGTTGAGCGTAAGAAAGTCGGTCTACGTAAAGCACGTCGTAAGCCACAATTCTCAAAGCGTTAATATTACGCCGCGAAGATTGGAAAAACCCAGCCTTGTGCTGGGTTTTTTTATGGCCGTTTTCTGCTATTTTTAAGGCTCAATTGTTCGCTATAGGAAACACACCTAGATGACATTCCAACTCCTGATGCTGGTTTTGGCGATAGTGTTGATTATCGAGGGGATAGGTCCGCTTTTATTTCCGAATCGTTGGCGGGCATATTTGCAAGAAATTTCCAGCCAAAATCAACGAGTTTTGCAAAGGTTGGGTGGTGCTTTAGTGACCGCGGGCGTGGTCATATTGATTATTTTTTCATAAATTACTTGCCACTTCCCCCCCAAGATCTGCTAAAATCCCGTTTTAACCACTACCTTGCAGCAAATAATGGGCAAAAACGTTGTAGTTCTCGGCACCCAATGGGGTGACGAAGGAAAGGGTAAGATAGTCGATCTACTTACCGAACAGGCCAAATATGTCGTTCGTTATCAAGGTGGCCACAATGCTGGTCATACTCTTGTTATCGATGGTGACAAAACCGTTCTTCATCTTATTCCATCTGGAATCTTACGCGATAATGTAAAATGCATTATCGGTAATGGTGTTGTGCTAGCGCCCGACGCCCTGATGAAAGAGATCAACATGCTTAAAGAGCGTGGCGTCCCTGTAGAGGAGCGTCTGCTTATCTCCGAGGCGTGTCCGTTGATCCTTCCCTTCCACTGTGCCTTAGATATCGCACGTGAAAAAGCACGCGGTAATAAAGCTATTGGTACAACGGGTCGTGGTATCGGTCCTGCTTATGAAGATAAGATCTCTCGTCGCGGTCTTCGCGTTGGCGATCTGTTTAATGCAGAACTATTCGCCGAGAAGCTGAAGGAAGTGATGGCATATCACAACTTCATGCTGACCGAATATTATGATTGCGAAGCGGTTGATTACGAGACTACGCTAAAAGATGCGTTGGCCATCGCCGACTATCTGAAGAGTATGTGTACCGATGTGACTGAGCTGCTGGATCAAGCACGTAAGGCCGGTGAGCCTATCCTGTTTGAAGGCGCACAGGGTACCCTACTGGATATCGACCACGGAACTTATCCATTCGTAACCTCTTCAAACACTACTGCAGGTGGTGTGGCGACGGGTTCAGGTTTCGGTCCACGTCACCTGGATTATGTGCTTGGTATCATGAAGGCATACACCACACGTGTGGGTGCGGGTCCTTTCCCAACTGAGCTGCAAGACGAGATCGGCGATCACTTAGGTACTAAGGGTCACGAATTCGGTGCGACCACTGGTCGTAAGCGTCGTCCAGGTTGGTTAGATATCGTTGCCATGAAGCGCGCGGTACAGATCAACAGCATCAGCGGTTTCTGTCTGACTAAGCTTGACGTACTCGATGGCCTTGAAGAAGTTAAGATCTGTGTGGGTTACCAGTACCCAGATGGCAGCATCGCAACGGTTACGCCGTTGGCAGCCGAAGGCTACGAGCAGGTTACTCCTGTGCTCGAGACTATGCCAGGTTGGAGCGAGAACACCTTTGGTGCGACCTCTATCGATCAACTGCCACAGGCAGCGATCAACTACATCAAGCGTGTAGAAGAGCTACTGGAAACGCCAGTCGATATTATCTCAACGGGTCCCGACAGAAACGAGACCATGATTCTAGTGAATCCGTTCAGCTAATCATAAGGGCCGCGTTAAGCGGCCTTTTTATTGCAAGCGATTTTATTGCAAATGCTTTTACCGCAAATGACTTTGTTGCAGATACTTTGAGCGTGCCAAGCTTGAATATCTGTGGGTAAATTGAGATCTATTAGCGATAAGCATGCGATCACTTTTTAAGCTAATGCCGCAGCGGCCGATAAGATAAGGTATACTGCCTGAGTCTGTTTGAGAGATAAGGCATGAGATCAACCAAGAGAGCTTTCTTATGGCAAGATTAGTATGTGTTATGTTGCTGGCCTGGCTATCAACCCTGGCCCATGCCGAGCCCCAAACCGCTAAGGCGGTTGATAATAAGCCCACCGAAAACAGGTCGGAAGGGTTGAAGGCGGTCAATATCTACAGCCAAGAGCAGCTTATCAAGATGATCCGTGACAAGTCTTACCTGACCCGCGTCACGGGAGACGACTGTCAGCTGGTGCAAGATATCGAGGCGCGTGCCGAGGTATTGAAGCAGCCGCTGTACCAATATTTATGGGCGGAGATGCTTAACTATGGCATCTGCGTCAAGGCCAACCCGCCACGGGGGATCTCCATGCTACGCGACGCCGCAGAGCAGGGGAGCGCCGAGGCCATGGTCAGGATCGCCGAGTATTACCATGACGGTAAGTTCGTGATCCAAGATAAGGAGCGTGCGGTGCAATACACACTGCCCGCTGCCGCCGGTGGCGATCTGCCAGCGCGTATGATGCTGGTTAGATTGTTTGGCGAAGGCTATGGTAGCCCCAGAGATTATGAGATGGGTTACCACTGGCTGTATAACGATGTATTTAGTGATGAGGCGACCAAACAGGAAGCCCTAAAATTATTGATGGTGCTGGAAGCGAAGATGCCCGCAAGTGCAGTTGAGAGGGCTAAGCAGGCGCACCTGAGATCCCGGTAATCGCCCTAAGCCCCTTAACAAGAAAAGGAGAGCCTGGGCAAAATTTATGGATAATGAATGATCAAAGATCCGCATTTAAAGCGTGAACAAGAGAAGTACGACAACCCCATTCCTAGTCGTGAGTATATTTTAGATTACTTACGCTCACAGCAATCACCCCTCAATCGCGAGAAGATCGCTCAGGCGCTCAAGATAACCGACGAAGAGCAGCTCGAAGCCCTGCGCCGTCGCCTACGGGCCATGGAGCGTGACGGCGAGCTGGTCTTTACCCGTGGCCAGGCCTACGGCCTGCCAGAGCGCATGGATCTGCTTAGCGGTACAGTTCTGGGGCATAAGGATGGCTTCGGCTTCCTTAAACTCGATGAAGGCGGCGACGACCTCTTCATCAATAACCGTGACATGTTGATGTATTTCCACGGCGACAAGGTATTGGCTCAGAAGGCCGGCGTCGATCGTAAGGGGCGCCGTGAGGCCCGCATCGTCCGCCTGACCCATGAGCGCACCGCGCCTCTGGTGGGGCGTTTCCATCTGGATTCTGGCATGGCCTTTGTCATCGCCGACGACAAGCGTATCACCCAGGAGATCCTGGTTCCCGATGACGCTCGCAACGGCGCGCGTCAGGGCGATGTGGTGGTGGTCGAACTGACACGCCGTCCCGGCCGTTATATGAAGGCGGCGGGTAAGGTCACCGAGGTTCTGGGCAAAGAGATGGCGCCGGGCATGGAGATAGAGATCGCCCTGCGCAACTATGATCTGCCTCATACCTGGTCGAGCCTGATCGAGAAGAAGCTGCGTAAGATCCCCGATGAGGTGACCGAAGAGGATAAGCAGGGCAGAGTCGATCTGCGTAAGCTGCCCCTGGTTACCATAGACGGTGAAGACGCCCGCGACTTCGACGATGCCGTGTACGCCGAGACCAAGAAGAGTGGCGGCTGGCGCCTATGGGTAGCCATTGCCGACGTGAGCCATTATGTGCGCACCGAGTCGGCGCTAGACAAAGAGGCCCGCGCCCGCGGTAACTCAGTCTATTTCCCATCTCAGGTGATCCCCATGTTGCCGGAGAAGCTGTCTAACGGCCTCTGCTCCCTCAACCCTGGGGTCGACCGCCTCTGTATGGTGGCCGAGATGACGATATCGGCGGCGGGTAAGCTGTCGGGTTACAAGTTTTACCCGGCCGTGATGCACTCCCACGCGCGCCTCACCTATACCCAGGTGGCGGATATGCTCGAGGGCGGCGAGGTGAGCGATGAGCTCAAGCCAATCTTCCCGCATCTAGAGACCCTGCAGTCGCTCTATCTGACACTGGATGAGACTCGAGCCCAGCGCGGCGCCATCGCCTTTGAGACAACGGAAACCCAGTTTATTTTCAACGCCGATCGTAAGATCGACCGTATCGAGCCGCGCAGCCGCAACCAGGCCCATAAGATCATCGAAGAGTGCATGATCTTGGCCAACGTGGCGGCGGCCAAGTTTGTGAAGAAGCATAAGGGTGAGGTGCTCTATCGTGTGCATGAGGCGCCGTCGGAGCAGAAGCTCACTAACTTCAAAGATTTCCTCAAGGAGCGCGGCCTTGCCATGGGCGGCGGCCTGGAGCCTGAGCCTGCCGATTATCAGGCCTTGATGGAGCAGGTGGTTGACCGACCCGATGCCGAGCTGATTCAGGTGATGTTGCTGCGCTCAATGCGTCAGGCGACCTATAATCCGGACAACGAGGGCCACTTTGGTCTGGCGCTGGAGGAGTACTCCCACTTTACCTCGCCTATTCGTCGCTATCCGGATTTGATCCTGCACAGGGTGATCCGTTATCTGCTGGCGAAGGAGCGTGGCGAAGCCAGCGACAAGTGGACGCCGGATGGCGGATATCATTACCAGATCGAAGAGTTGGACCTGCTGGGTGAGGAGTGTTCCACCACAGAACGGCGTGCCGACGAGGCGACCCGCGACGTCAGCGACTGGCTCAAGTGTGAGTTTATGCGTGACCATGTGGGTGACACCTTCGAGGCGGTTATCGCCTCTGTGACCCATTTCGGCATGTTTGTCCGCCTGAGCGATCTCTTCATCGACGGCCTGGTGCATATCTCTACCCTGGGCGGCGACTACTATCACTATGATAATATGCGTCAGCGCCTGGTGGGCGAGGCCTCGGGCCAGGTGTATCAGATAGGCGACCCAGTTACCGTCAAGGTGGCCGCAGTCAACCTGGACGATCGTCAGATCGATCTCATGATGGTGGGTGACGATGGTAAGACGTCGCGCCCCCGCCGCGCCAAGAAGCCGCTGACCGCCCGCGAGCGGGTCAACCTCGAGGGCGCCAAGATGTCCCGTAAGGGCAAAGAGGACGATAAGCCGAGTGGCAAGCGCCGCTCCGGTAGACGCAGCGACGCTAAACCTGGAACAAGTAAGCCTGGAGCCGGTAAGTCAGGCGTGGGTAAGGCGGGTGCAAGTAAGTCTAAGGCCGGGGCCAAGAAATCATCGGCTAAGCCGGGTGCCAAGAAACGTAAGAGCGTGAAGAAACGCAGCAGTAAGAAATAAGAGACTCAAACCAGATGAAGAAACAAGATTTCACCTTCGGCATCCACGCCGTAGAGGCCTTGCTAAAAAATAGCCCCGAGCGGGTGATCGAGATGTGGGTATTGCAGGGGCGCGACGATCAGCGTCTGATGCCGCTGCTGGCCATGGCCGCCGAATATGGCGTGTCTGTACAGCAAGCCTCACGCAAGGCGCTGGACGACAAGGCCGGTAGCAGCCAGCATCAGGGGGTGCTGGTACGCGCCAAGCCTGCCAAGCAGCTCAATGACAACGATCTGCTGGCACTGCTGGATAAGACAGACACGCCGTTTCTGTTGATCCTCGATGGCGTCACCGATCCCCACAACCTGGGCGCCTGTCTGCGTAACGCAGACGCCGCCGGTGTACATGGGGTGATAGTGCCGCGTGACAACTCGGTCGGCCTCACGCCCACCGTCAGCAAGGTTGCCTGCGGCGCCGCCGAAGTAGTGCCCCTGTTTCAGGTGACTAACCTGGCGCGCACCATGAAGGCCCTGCAGGACAAGGGTGTTTGGATCGTCGGCGCCGCCGGTGAGGCCGAGCATGACCTCTACAAGGCAGACCTTAAAGGCCCTATCGCCATCGCCATGGGCGCCGAAGACAAGGGCCTGCGCCGCCTGACCCGCGAGAGCTGCGATTCACTGGCATCTATTCCAATGGCGGGTAGCGTCTCTAGCCTTAACGTCTCAGTAGCTACTGGGATCTGTTTGTTCGAGGCGGTTCGCCAAAGGTTGGGGTGATCGGGAATTCGATCTTTCAATTTTTGAGTCGCTGACTCAAGGTTGATGAATGCCGATGAGGTTTAGGCTTCATCGGCATTTTTGTATCTGATGCGCATCAGGGATCAGCTAACCAGTTAGCCAATGTCTAGGTGTAATGCGTACCGACATCTAGGTTTATAACCTGTTGTTTAGCGTTAGCCATCACTTTTACCTATCGCCTGCCCGGCGAGGGATAATGGAATGGACCCATCCACTTTAAATCGGCCTCGCAATGGGCCAGGATGTAGTTGCTTAAACTCATCAAAAAGAGGACGGGTCCACCATGAAGATTACTACAGTTGGTTTAGATATCGCAAAGTCCGTTTTTCATTTTGTTGGTGTAAATCAGGCTGGAAAGTTAGTCAGAAAAAAGGTGGTAAAACGTAAAGACTTAATTCACTTTCTTGCACAGATAGACCCCTGTCTTGTTGTCATGGAGGCCTGTGGTGGAGCGAATTATTGGGCTCGGGAGTTTCAAAAGGTAGGCCACGAAGTCAAATTAATTGCGCCTCAACATGTTATTCCATACAGGCCTGGCAATAAAAATGATTATAACGATGCGCTTGCCATTGCAGAAGCGGCGCAAAGGCCAAACATGCGTTTTGTTCAACCAAAGCCTGTCGAGCAGCAAGATATTCAAATGCTGCATAGAGTAAGAGACAGGTTAAACAAACAGTCTACAGCATTAGTCAATCAGGTCAGAGGCATGCTCGCAGAGTACGGTATTGTGATAGTCAAAAGCAAAACCGCCTTTAGGTCTCAATTGCCTGATATTTTAGAGAACGGAGACAATGAGTTAACGGCAAAAAGCCGAGAGATTTTCTATCAACTCTATGAAGAGTTTAAAGCTATCGAAGCTCGGCTTAAAAGCTGCGATGCTCAAGTGCTTCAAGAGACAAAGAATAACCCGATATGTAAACGATTAGAGGGTATAGCTGGAATTGGCCCAGTGACAGCGACAGCTTTTTATGCAGCAGCTGGGAAAGGAAAAGATTTTACCAATGGTAGGCATTTTTCAGCATGGTGTGGCCTTGTGCCAAAACAGCATAGCAGTGGCGGTAAAGATAACCTGCTTGGTATAAGCAAAAGAGGCAATGCTTACCTGAGAACATTGTTTATCCATGGCGCAAGAGCGGTGCTGCAGCGCAGTGCCGACAAAGAAGATAGGCTTAACCGCTGGGCAATAGCATTGGTAGAAAGACGAGGGTTTAATCGTGCTTGTGTCGCGGTAGCCAACAAATTGGCTCGAATAGCGTGGGCTGTCGCAGCCAGAGAGGAAGAGTATAAGATGGCAATATAGTACTTGCGCAGACTTTAACGCCATAAAATAAGCTTTAATTTTTAACCAACCACCAAGTTGCTAAGGCAATTGATTTGATGATGAGACAGTCAGACTGTTCTACTTAAAACCTGCTTTGCACATAGGCGCTGAAGACGCCGCAGGGATGATAAGGAAAGTAGAAGCATATATCCATCAGGGCCAGAGGGTTACCTCATAAACAGGCCGAATATATGGGTGCAATGAACTCTTTCAAAATTGATATCAAATGTCTTGCAAATCGGATGGGTCCATATATGTGCAAGCACTCTTTTGGCACGCTGTGGATATATCCCTATACGCTTCACGGCGGCGTCCATGCCGCCGAGAGCCAAAAGCGTGCTTACACCCGTATCTAAACGTCTCTTCGATTTGACCGTGTTTGGTGGGAAGAGGGGGGCATAAGCTAACTTAGTTTTGCCCCGTTCCGAGTTAGAGTTGTTGCCCTATACTTAAGGATACTCTTTATAACGGAGTGGATGGAAAACAACAGTATAAACCGTAGGTAAAAGAAAAAGCTCCCATTGCGAGAGCTTTTGAGTTTCTGACAGGCTAGAATCAGTTCAACACGTTACTTGAAGTACCAATCCTTGCAGTATGCATCTAGCCAGACAAATCCGAGATTTATTTAATATCTACAACCATTTTTACAATGAAGTCTAGAGAAGAATTGGAACTATTTTGGTCCATAATTTTAGATAGATCATTCTTATATTTCTTGGATATTAAGTAAGATTTCTCCAATCGTTTCGCATTTGTAGTCACCTTGGTTTCTTCAATAACGCCAACTTGAAGTAGTTTTAAAAGGATATCAGGATCTTTATGCATTCTTTTATTAATGAAGTCGACAGTTTTTACTTTAAATCGACCGTTACTCCAAAAATAATTCAAACATTTCTTAATGCTCTTTTCATAGTTATATTCTTTTGCCAAACTTAGTTCTTCAATCTCTGAAAACTTATCTTCAAGATCAGTTATATTGCAATCGTTTCCAAAGTTTTCTCGACAAAAGTTAATACAACCGTTACTAAATAAAGGCTTTATAAAAGTAGATTCATAAAACTTAGTATCACGAGAGAAATCACACTCTCCAAATGCTTCATGATTTTCTATCCAACAGTTTTTTAATACCATGTCTGAGAAATTGAATGTACTTTTGAAGGTCCTAGTTGAATAGAAATTGATAAGATTTAAGTTCTCTATAACCCCTTGACTAGCCCCGGAATATATTTTCTCCAATAATTTAGTTCTCTCATCCTTGGTTTGATTTGCGAGTGTGCATAGGATGAAGAAAAACATAGATGAAGATAGTTTCCTATCAGTACTATCTTGTGAAGCTAAGCCTACAAATAGATAAAGATTGTCGATCAAATCATTTCTGAAAGCATCGATATCATCAATTCGCTTTTTAATTAAATCAATAGCAGATACACCAATAGACAATACCTGACTGATTGTTATTTTGTCTAGTTTAGATAGTTCATTCAAGTCAGTTTTTTTTGATAGAACTAAAAACACGTACAACATCTTGAAGTAGTCCGCGAAAAAATCATATCTAAAGAGAATATAGTCAGAAACAGAATCATATATTAATAAAGGGTGCGCCTTATATATTTCCATATCGTTCCTATCAACAGATTCATTCTTCATTAGAATATGGCATGGTACTTTTCCATCATAGGTTAGAGCTATTTTTATGAACAGATTCACTTGTTCATCTATTGACTTATGCCCTAATTTTATTATTTCCCTATCGCACACTTTACCAATTAAAAAGTCATTAGCTAGTTCTGGAATCAATAGTTCTGTATTAGGAAAAGAGAGTTTCTGTTCGTCTACTAGAAGGTTTTCCTTCACCATGTCTAGAATATAAGGAACATATTCATTTGTTTCTTTGTTTAAAGCAAATTGCTCAGATAAGCTTAATGCCTTACTAATTTTGTTTTTATTTCCTTCAAATTTTTTCTCAAAATATTTTTCAGCTAACTCTCTAGTGAATGGTGATAAAGTTAGTGAGTATATTTGATCCTCGTACTCACCAATAGACCAAAACTCTTCTCGACAAGTAAATATTACTTTAGCCTTGGCAAGGGTATCAGTATAATTATTAAAAATAGAACTAATTAGTCCATTTACGTCAAACTTACCGCCTAACTTAGCTAGTACCTCATCAATACCATCTATAACGAATATTAAATTACCATGATCTATAGTAAGTTCAAAAACCGTTTTGTCCAATATGTAACTTACATTTTCAACATCTAGGAATGCTTTATAAAAATCATATAAATCACTAACTTCATCATTTTTACTAAGAACGTTTATTAGATCGTGAGAGCTTACAAATATTATATTAACATCGCCTTTGCTTTGTTTGTATAAGCCATCAAGATAATGCTTTACAACTGTTGTTTTACCAATCCCCCCTAGACCTTTTAAAATCATTAGAGGTGAGTTGTCTAATTCCATCCACTCTGAAATCAAAAGGTCTGCATTTTTATCGCTGTTTATTGTCTGGGGTGTTATAAAATCATCAATCGAAAACTCACCATCATGTAATATATCAACCTCAAAAGCATCGTTATATATCTTGTCCAATGAGAATTTCTCAATTGTGTAAATTCCCACACTTACCTCGATGTTATTAAAGTCTCTTGATAGTTTATTATCGTTAAACTCCCCTCCAGTTCTATTCGCATTATCCGTTATCAAAAATACTTGATCTTGGAACTTGATTAAGCTTTTTTCAGATATATGTTGAACAGCTTTTGTTTGAGATGTGTATTTATTAAAGTAAATTAAATGTATTGGGTTCTGTATTATTCCACCAGAGAGTGTATAGTGTTCATACTTGTTTTCTTTAGAATGATGCTTATGTATAACTGATTTAGGAGATTGAACTTCTCTAAAGCAATCAACCAGTTTGCTTACAGTATACTCTTTTTCTCTTATTATCAGTTCGTTAGATTTTTTACACTCGGAAACTAACAATGAAATATCACTTGCGTTGGCAATTGCATTCTCCGGCGTATTATCTTTTTTCAGTTTTCGGATAAAAATATTACCTTGCTTATATGCAGTTTGCGCTGGGAGTTGTTTATCTAACTCTAGTAAAAATGGTATTTCCTTAAATGATATTATTAATAATTCCACGTCATCTGAGTTTTCCTTTTTGATCGTGAAATAGCTATCAATTGGAATGGTTTTTAAATCTACATAGCTATCACTACATTTAGCTCGAAAGTTTCTTCTAAGTCGGTTGACAAGATTGTTTTTGAATACAACTATATCAGATATGTTTTCTATTTTATCTCCTTGCCTATCATAATTGTATCTATTTTTTTTCTTTGTTATTTCATCAAATCCGACAATTAAGTACTTAGTTTTTTCTCTACTCTTTGTATTAATTAGAGAAACAAAGTCTTTAAGAAGTTCCCCCCAGGCTTTCTGTGTGTCGTTGTCTCGTGCGTTCCAGTACCAATACGACTTGAACTCTATGGATTCTGACTCATCAAGTGAAATTAATTTATCTAAAAGCATTCTATATCATCACCAACTGAATTATGTGCCAATGATACTCTACAACTACCAATGCAATCAATCACCTACATTTCGTGACACACTTTTCGTTTGTAATATTATCCCATCTTTATAAAATAGCTCTTTAACCACTCTCGCTAGACTTTACTGGCATACCCACAGGAAGAAATAGGATCTGGTCTTGCTTGTTGCTCCTAAAGATTTCAAGATACCTTTTCTATTCTAAATTTAGCGAGTTGGATTCAAAGTTCTAACTTACATTTGTCCGTGCGACCTGAGGTCGTATGAAGCGTTGTTCACCGCTTAACGAGTGAACCATCTGTATCACCAGATGAACCTACGAGCCTGAATAAAGCAGCGGCTCGGACAATGTAACGAAACTTGGCCGTTAGGCTGAGTGGGAAAAGAATCGTGAGAGGACGTTCCTCCTGAAAACCACAATTCGGGTAAGTGCTAGGTAGTCAGTATGATGAACGTATGTGAATCCATTCAAGGTGCGTTATATGATGNGTGCGACCTGAGGTCGTATGAAGCGTTGTTCACCGCTTAACGAGTGAACCATCTGTATCACCAGATGAACCTACGAGCCTGAATAAAGCAGCGGCTCGGACAATGTAACGAAACTTGGCCGTTAGGCTGAGTGGGAAAAGAATCGTGAGAGGACGTTCCTCCTGAAAACCACAATTCGGGTAAGTGCTAGGTAGTCAGTATGATGAACGTATGTGAATCCATTCAAGGTGCGTTATATGATGAAGCAGCGGAAGTGGTTAATACGCTGTGGCCAAAAGGCAATGAGAGTTGGAAAGAGGTTGGACAGTACTTTTTCGTGGTCGCCGTACTCTCCGCACTATAGTGGGCATCTAAGCTGACATTTTACGTAACATACGGAACAGGGTAAGCCTGTATCACTCCCTTTGGGAAAGCCTTTGTGGCCGATAGTGATGCAGGTATAGGAGGTCGGAAAAAGCGAAAGCTACATTGTAATGATGCAGATACAGACTTATGTCTGATCACGAAAGTGAGCCCACTTCCGACTGGTCTCCCATTGCGAGAGAATTTGAAGAACTTTATTCAAGGAGAAAAGCAAATGGTGATCTCGAAAGAGATTAGTGCATCTTCTGACGGCGCTCAATGGCAGTCCATCGACTGGAAATCCGTTGAAGCACACGTATTGAAGCTTCAGATGCGTATCGCAAAAGCAACGAGAGAAAAGAAATACAGCAAGGTGAAGTCCTTACAGTGGCTCTTGACTCATTCTCGCTCAGCCAAGCTTCTTGCGGTTAAGCGAGTCTCTCAGAATAAAGGCAGTAAAACGTCTGGAATAGACGGTGTCACCTGGAACACAGATGTACGCCGTATGAAAGCAGTCAATCAATTGAGCCGCAAGGCTTACTCTGCAAAACCACTCAAACGTATCTACATCCCCAAAAAGAACGGTAAGCTCAGGCCATTGGGTATTCCATGCATGATTGATAGAGCGCAACAAGCCCTCCACCTTCTAGCATTAGAACCAGTGTCCGAAACGCTTGCCGACCTCAATAGCTATGGGTTTAGGCCAAATCGCAGTACGGCTGACGCCGTCAGTCAGTGTTTCAAATGTTTGGCTCTAAAGCGATCAGCGAAATGGGTTCTTGAGGGAGATATTAAGGCTTGCTTCGACAAAATCGGGCATCAATGGCTTATCGACAATATCACGGTTGATAAACGTATGTTAGAGCAATGGTTAAAGTCTGGCTATGTGGATAAGGGTCTGTTCTATGATACCGATGAGGGTACACCTCAAGGTGGAATAATATCTCCAACCTTGATGCTAATGACTCTCGCGGGAATAGAGCAACAAATAAAATCTACAGCTCTGAAAATGGGTGCTAGGGCCAACTTTATTGGTTATGCGGATGATTTCGTGGTCACCTGCTCTTCAAAGGAAGTGCTAGTGAACGATATCAAACCGTTGATTGCTGACTTTCTGGCAGAAAGAGGGTTAACCCTCTCCGAAGAGAAAACGAAGGTCACTCATATTGATGATGGCTTTGACTTTCTGGGTTTCAATCACAGGAAGTACAAAGGGAAATTGCTCATTAAACCGAGCAAATCTAACACGCTGTTATTCCTTAGAAATCTACGTGAACTTATTAAAAAGCACGCAACCATCCCTGTTAACGATCTTATCAAGTTGATAAATCCGAAACTTAGAGGGTGGGCGAATTACTATCGCCACTGTGTTGCTAAACAAGTATTCGGGTATGTCGGCCACAAACTATTCCAAGCGTTATGGCACTGGGCAGTTAGGCGTCATCCAACCAAGTCCAAAGACTGGGTTGTTCATAAGTATTTTCTCAATCGTAAAGGCCAGTGGCAATTTCACGGTTGGCAGAAAATCATGGACATGGACTGTCACTTCAATCTGTTCCAAATAGCTAAAGTGCCCATCGAGCGACACGTAAAAATCAAGAATGCAGCGACCCCTTTTGACCCTCAATACCAAGAATATTTGGTGAAGAGAAAATCTAAAAGGCTAGCTCGTAACTCTTGGAAAGAGCCTGTCCCGACTGCGTTATAAGTTGCTGGGTATCAATGATGCCTTAGTGGAGGCTTGAGCCGTATGCAGTGAAAGTTGCACGTACGGTTCTTAGAGGGGCGGCACTTGGTAACAAGTGTCGTCTACTCGACA